>JAPPDF010000030.1 GCA_028875575.1 Acidobacteriota bacterium | reverse complement strand
GATTATCCGCCAAAGGTCCTTCTCAGAACGGTACAGGAGTCGGTGAGACAAGGGCCCCGCCCGCAGTCGAACCGGTGGGGGGGACGGAATTAGCAAGATCGCCAGATAGGAGACTCCGTCCGCAGTCGAGCCGGAGGGGGGTCAACGCGGCGCACCGAGAGCGAGTAGGACCAGCACCGACCCCACTAAATCTGCGGGTTCTCCCTATGTTCCCCGAAGATGGTTCTCAATCGGTCGGAAATCTCCCCCAGCGTGACTTCGCACTCTACCGCCCGAATCATGACCGGGAGGAGATTCTCCCCGCTTCGGGCCGCTTCGGCGATGGCGTCCAGGGCATGGCCCGCCGCCCTGGCATCCCGCGAAGACCGAACCCGGGCCAGCCGTTGCCGCTGTTCCCTTTCCACCCCCGGGTCGATTTGATGGATCCGGATCCCGGGTCGGTCTTCGGAAACGAAGCGGTTGACGCCCACGATGGTGCTTTCGCCGCTCTCGACCGAACGCTGGTACCGGTAGGAAGATTCCTGAACCTCACGCTGGACGAAGCCCTGCGAGATGGCCTGCATCATGCCGCCCATGGCCTCGATCCGAGCCAGGTACTCCCGGGCCCCTTTCTCGAGGGCATCAGTGAGGGACTCCACCGCAAAGGAGCCCGCCAGCGGATCGGCCACCTCGGCCACTCCGCTCTCACAGGCGATCACCTGCTGGGTCTGCAGCGCCAGCCCGGCGGCTTCCTCGGTGGGCAGCGACAGGGCTTCGTCCCGAGAGTTGGTGTGCAGTGACTGGGTGCCTCCCAGCACGGCGGCCAGAGCCTGCAGGGTGACCCGGACCGTGTTCACCTCCGGCTGTTGAGCGGTCAGGGTGCTTCCCGCCGTCTGTGCGTGGAAGCGCAACATCCAGGACCTGGGATTGCGGGCTCCGAAACGCTCCTTCATGATTCGCGACCACAAGCGCCTGGCAGCCCTGAACTTGGCCACTTCCTCCAGGAAGTGATTGTGAACGTTGAAGAAGAAGGAAATTCTGGGGGCGAAGGCATCGATGGCCAGACCCGACTTCAGACAGGCCTCGACGTATGCGATGGCGTTGCCCAGGGTGAATGCCAGCTCCTGGACGGCCGAAGACCCTGCCTCGCGGATGTGGTAGCCGCTTACCGAGATCGGATTCCATTGGGGAAGGTTACGGCTGCAGTAGCCGATAAGGTCGGTGACCAGCCGCATGGAAGCTTCGGGGGGATAGATGTAGGTGCCCCGGGCGATGTACTCCTTCAGAATGTCATTTTGAATCGTGCCCGATAGCTGCTCCGGCAGGACCTGCCGGCTCCGCGCCAAGGCGACCAGCAGGGCCATTAGCACCGCGGCGGTGGCATTGATGGTCATCGAGACCGAGACCCGGTCGAGCGGTATTCCCCGGAAGAGCTCCTCCATGTCCCGCAGACTGTCGATGGCCACGCCGGTCCGGCCAACCTCGCCGGCCGCCATGGCCGCATCGGAATCCATACCCATTTGGGTGGGCAGATCGAAGGCCACCGAGAGTCCGGTCTGGCCCAGTCCCAACAGGTACTTGTAGCGGGCGTTGGACTCCCGGGCCGACCCGAACCCGGCGTACTGCCTCATGGTCCACAGACGGTCCCGGTACATGCCGGACCTGACTCCCCGGGTGAAGGGATAGCTTCCGGGATCCCCCAGGTCCCTCCGGTAGTCGAAATCTTCCAAGTGCCGGGGCCCGAAGAAGGGATCGAGCCGGATTCCGGAGGTCGTCTCGAATTTGCGGTTTGATGACATCAGGCTGACTGACGCGGCCTGGAAAGGAGGTGGCCGGCAAGCACCGGGAAGAGGGAAACCGGCCTGAGCCTCACTTCATCGACCGGACCCGGATAAAGGAGTGAACGGCGAAGCCCAGCATCAGCAGGCCGAACAGGGCGAAGGAGCCCACCATGAAGTAGTCCTTGAACTGGAATACCTCTCGCTCCGAAATAAACTGGTATCCCCTGAGCAACAGGAATCCGCCGAAGACGGCGAACAGAAATCCGGTCACCTCCAGGAAGAGCTTGTGGATGCTCCTGCCGACCTCCCCAAAGGCCGATTTCACCCGCTCCAGCCAGCTCCCGGCCATGCCGTATTCCCTCGTTCGAAATGGGCTTCATCATAGCACAGGGCAAGAGGCGGGATTGGAGGGGCTCAGTCCAGCGTCCCTGGGGAAGGAACCGGCCACAAAGGGACATGAAGCGCGCGAAATCACACCGAGGTCACGAAATCGGTTCCCGGCATCAAGCACGAGGAGATTATTTGTCAACATCGATGCACAGGATCATTTCTTAGAAGTTGATCGTCCGCTATTCCTGGGCATGCGCGAATCCATAACGGATCATTGCCCCCGTAGCTTTTCGTGCAGCAGCTTCCCGTCCTGGTTATCCTGTCCATCCTGTGCATCCATGTTTTTTAGGTTTTTATCTACATGGATGAACAGGATATACAGGATTTTTGTCCCGAGCCGCCTTGCCCCGAAGTCAGACTTCAAGCGAATTATGAGGCTGTGCTGAACTTCATTTGCAGCAGCGTCTCGTTCTATTAATCCTGTGCATCGATTTCAATCAATGGTCCTTCTCGATTGTCCTGAACCGTCGCGGGTGCCCGCTGTGCCCTACGCCCGATTCCCGGTCAGCTCCGCGTGCAACAGCTTCTCTTCCTGTTATTCCTGCTTCATCCTGTCAATCCTTGTTTTTTTGATTAACATCGATGCACAGGATGCACAGGATTTTTTTCAGGGGTCAGTTGCCCAATATTCCTCGGCATCCGCGAATCCCTAACGGCTCATCTCCTCCGTCAGCATCTAGCGCAGCAACGTCTCGTCCTGGCTATCCTGTCCATCCCTTTCGTGGGTCTTCGTGGTCCCCTGTGGATAAATCCTCGTGTTGCTTCGTGGATCTTCCGAGCTCCTCAGGTGTCGGCCTACGGCGCCCCGCCGCCTTCCTTGACACCCCTGCGGGTTGGAAGTAACATCGCGCACGGACAGGGATTCCGGGAAGGCGGCCCAGGTAACAATTTCATCAGCGCCCGGCATGCAGGCAAACGGCAGGCCGGGTGGGGACGGGTGGAGCCAATGGACGAGCAGTTGAAGCGGATGATGAAGGAGTTGGGAGAAGCCATCAACGATACCCTGTCGAGCTCGGAATCGATCAGCGGCGCCATCGCCACCATCCGGAACTCCGGCTACGATGTCTTCCTGGTGCTGGAGGCCACCATAGGCTTCAACAAGAGGAGCGAGGAATCCGCCGAGGAACCGGTCCTCACCGAAAGCGACGAGGTCGAAGCCAGACTCAATATCACCTCCCAGGACATCAAGTTCCTGAAATCACTCAAGATCAGCGTCGAAGAACCGGAGTCCCAGTAGGTATAGTGTCCTGTTACAGAACACTAACGGCTTCCGGCGCCGCAGAGTGGAAGCCCGGTGGCTCGGAACAGGCGGAGGCCTTCCATGCGGATCAAGCAATCGGTCTGCTTCCCGATGGTCAAGCCGCCGAGCCTCTCCCTGGATACCCTGTGCGAAGCCGCGGCCGGGATCGGCTACCCGGCGGTGGAGTTGTGGTACCGGGACGAGGATTTCGAGGAAACGGTGGATACCGCCCGCCGCCACAACCTGGAGGTGGCCTCGATGTCGGGTCACCGGAGCCTGGAGGACGGTCTCAACCACCCCGACAACCACGACCAGATCGAGCAGGAGCTTAGGGACTCCATCCGGCTGGCAGCCAGGCATCGGATTCCCGGGCTGATCTGCTTTTCCGGCAACCGCCATCCGGAGCGCAGCGACTTCGAAGGTATCCTCGCCTGTGCCCGGGGATTGAAACGAGTGGCGCCCTACGCCGAAGAAAAAGGGGTCAACCTGAACCTGGAGCTGTTGAACTCCAAGATCGACCACCCCGGTTACCAGTGCGACCGCCCGGACTGGGGTATCGCCGTCTGTGAAATGGTCTCCAGCCCCCGGGTGAAATTGCTGTTCGACATCTACCACATGCAGATCATGCAGGGCGACGTGATCCGAACTCTGCGCGAGATGATCGGTTACGTCGGCCACATCCACACCGCCGGCAATCCGGGGCGCAACGAAATCGACGACACCCAGGAACTCAACTACGTCGGGATTTGCCGAGCCATTGCGGCAACCTCCTACGACGGATACGTGGGTCACGAATTCCTCCCTGTCGGCGATCCCATTGAAGCCCTCCTCCAGGCCTTCAGGACCTGCGACCAGGGTTGAACCAACCACCGGCCGGCCCGATAGGAAACATGGCGCGCCCTCTCCTGGTCATTGCGATCACCGGCAGCCTGCTGCTGGCGGCCTGTTCCCCGCCAGAGAACGGCAAGGTCTCCCTGATCGTCTATTCCCCCCACGGCAAGGAACTGCTGTCCGACCACGAAATCCGATTCGAGGCCCGTTACCCTCGAGTCGACGTCAAGTGGCTCGACATGGGAAGCCAGGACGTCCTGGACCGGCTGCGCTCGGAGAAAAACAATCCGCAGGCCGATATCTGGTGGGGGGCGCCATCCGACCTCTTCGAGCAGGCTGGAGAGGAAGGACTGCTGCTGCCCTATCGGCCCAGCTGGGCCGAGACCGTCCCCCCCGAGGCCCGGGGTTCGGGGGATTTCTGGTATGGGACCTACAGGACCCCTGAAGTCATCGCCTACAACAACGCCTTGCTGAAGCCGGACGAGGCTCCCGAGGAGTGGGATGACCTGCTCGACCCCAAGTGGAGGCGGAAGATCATCCTCAGGGATCCGCTGGCCTCCGGAACCATGCGAACCATCTTCTGCGCCATGATCCTGAGGGAGATGGAAAAGACCGGGTCTCCGGAGGGCGGCTACCGCTGGTTGAGGGGGCTGGACGCCAACACCAAGGACTATGTTCCCAACCTGACCATCCTGAGCCAGAAGCTTGCCCGCCGCGAGGGCTGGGTCACCCTGTGGAACATGCCCGACATCGAGCTGCAGCGAGCCCGATACGACTACCCGCTGGCCTACGTGCTGCCCGCCAGCGGCGTACCCGTGGTCATGGACGGCATTGCCCTGGTGGCCAAGTCCGAGCCGCTACCGGCCGCCCGCGAGTATTACGAGTTCGTCACCTCCACGCCAAGCCTGGTCCGGGCGGCCCGGGAGTTCTTCCGTATCCCCGCGCGAAACGATATCCCCGCATCCGAGCTGCCCTCCTGGATCGGTGAGACCCCGATCCCGGTCATGCCCCTAGACAGGGATCTCCTGCGGAAGCATTCGCGGGAGTGGATGCGCTATTGGGACGAACACATTCGCCACAAGGGGAACGCCGGAAAGGCGGCCGCCGGACCGGCGGCGGGCAGGTCCCCGGGCAGCGGTTGATGAAGCGGGGATCGGCCCGACGTAGCGAGTCCAACCGATGGCACACCTGGAACTGCAGGATCTGACCCAGCGCTTCGAGGGACTCACCGCGCTCGACCGGCTCAGCCTGCAGGTCGCTCCCGGGGAGATCCTGACCTTGCTGGGCCCCAGCGGTTGCGGCAAGACCACCACCATTCGCCTCATTGCCGGATTCCTGAAGCCCACCGCGGGCAAGATCCTGGTCAACGGCCGGGATATCGCCCCCATTCCGCCCGAGAAGCGCAACATGGGGATGGTATTTCAATCCTACGCCCTGTTCCCGCACCTCAACGTCTTCGAGAACGTCGCCTTCGGACTCAGGGCGCGGGGAATTGCAGGCAAGGCAGCAAGAAGCAAGGTGGAGCGGGCACTCGAGCTGGTGGAACTTTCCCCGCATCGAAAGCGTCCGGTCTTCGAGCTCAGCGGCGGCGAGCAGCAGCGGGTGGCCGTGGCCCGCGCCGTCGCCATCGAGCCGCAAATCCTGCTACTGGACGAACCGCTGAGCAACCTGGACGCCAGCCTGCGGGAGCAGACACGCGCCCAGCTCGACCGACTCATCCGCACCCTCGGCATAACGGCCATCTTCGTCACCCACGACCAGGAAGAGGCCTTCGCTCTCTCCGACCGCATTGCGCTGCTGTGGGACGGGGCGCTGCAGCAGGTGGGCACCTCCGACCAACTCTACTTTCGACCGGCCAACGAAAGGGTGGCGCGCTTTGTCGGCAAATCCAATTTATGGGATGTGACCTTCAGGGAATACAGCGAGAACCGCGAGATCTATTCCCTGCCCTCGGGAGCCGTGCTGCGGCTTCCCCGCTCCGCGAGAGACGGGAAGCTGCGCCGGGGCGCCCGCCTGCGCATGCTGCTGCGTCCGGAAAACGTGACTTTCGATCCAACCGACGACTCCCTGGCCCTGGGACCGGCTCGGGTCCGCTCCCGGCGCTTCGCCGGAGCCAGCACGGAATATCTCCTGGAGGGAAGGGGGCTGCGAGTGCTGGCCAGCCGGACCAACTCGCCGGCGACCGCGGGATACCGGGTCGGCGACGAGATCGAGCTCTTCTGTTCTTCCCGGGCGTTGTACTTGCTGCCGGGGGGTGAAGTTTGAAGTTTGAAGTTTGAAGTAGGAAGTTTGAAGTAGGAAGTTTGAAGTTTGAAGTAGGAAGTTTGAAGTTTGAAGTTTGAAGGAGGATGTTTGAAGTTTGGAGTGTGGGGGGTGGGGGTGAGGAGCAAGAGCGCCAAATGAGGTCCATGAGCCTTCGCGTTTATTCGTGGTTCGTCTTCATCAACCATCGGCAGTTTCTTCCGCCAATGATTCGCCCGGCAGGGCGGGGGCGGAATCCGCGCCGAGACTGACAAGATGCTTGGCGTGTCGATCAGCTAGTCTTCACCCTTCAAACTTCCTACTTCAAACTTCATCTGGCTTCACTATCTTGCAAAACACGTGCGCATTTCCGTAAACCCAAGATCCGCGCTGGTATTGACCCTGCCCGTTTTCGGGCTGCTGCTGTGGCTGGTGCTCTATCCCAACCTGTTTGTCCTGTGGAGAAGCCTGGTCAGCGACAACCGCTTCACGCTGGCACACTACGCGGATTTCTTCAGCAGCCCCTCCCAGATGGAGGCCCTGGGCAACAGCCTGTCCATCTCGCTGGGAAGCGTACTGCTCTCGGCCCTCATCGGCGTCCCGCTGGCATTCGTCTTCCACCGCTTCGACTTTCCCGGACGGCGTATCTTTGCCGCCCTGGCCTCGTTGCCGGTGCTGTTGCCGCCCCTGGTCGGGGTGATCGCCTTCCTTTTTCTCTATGGCGAGAGCGGCATCCTGACCCGCAGCCTCCAGATGCTGCTGGGGCTGTCCGAGCCTCCCTTTTCCCTGCGAGGCATTCCGGCCATCCTGTGGGTGCACGCCTACACCATGTACGTCTACTTCTACCTGTTCGTCTCGGCCGCGCTCAAGCGTCTGGACGAATCGCTGCGGGAGGCTTCCCTTTCGCTGGGAGCCTCCCGCACGCGGACCTTCCTGCGGGTGACGCTGCCGGTGCTCACTCCCGCCTTGGTGGGTGCCGCTCTGCTCACCTTCATGACCTCCATGGCCAGCTTCAGCGCTCCCTACATCTTCGGCGGAGGGGTACGGGTCCTTTCGCTTCAAATCTACAATTCCAAGCTGAACGGCGACCTGGAGATGGCCCTGGTGGAGACGGTGGTGCTGACAATGGTCTCCCTGCTGTTCCTGATCCTGTTGCAGCGATACGAAGCCACCGGCAAGTATCGCGCGGTGGGCAAGGGCGCCAGCCCCAGCCTGCGACCCTTCAGGGGAAAGGGCCTGCGGCTGGCCATGGCGGTGCTGGGCATTTCCGCGGTGCTCTTCCTGCTGCTGCCCCATCTCACCCTGGTGTTGATCAGCTTCAGCCAGGACGGAACCTGGACCACCCAAATCCTGCCTCCCCGATACACGGCCGCCAACTACGGGCGACTGCTGGCCGACGACCGTTTTCTGGAACCGATTCTCAACAGCCTCAAGATGGCCACGCTGGCCACGGCCGCCAACCTGGTTTTCGCGCTGGCCGCAGGTTGGCTGCTGATTCAAAGGAAGCTCCGGGGGCGGCGCCTGCTGAGTGCTCTGACTCTGCTGCCCTGGGCCCTGCCGGGCACGGTGGTGGCCCTCAACCTGGCAACCACCTTCAGCATCTCGGATCCGCTTCAGGCCCGGGTCCTGCTGGTGGGCACCTTTTGGATCTTGCCTCTGGCCTATTTCATTCGTAATATCCCCCTGGTGGTCCGCGCCGTGCAGGCCGGCTTCGAGCAGCTCGACCCCAACCTTCACTGGGCGGCCCGCTCTCTGGGTGCATCCTGGTTTTACAGCTTGCGCCGAATCCTGCTGCCCCTGCTGCTACCGGCGGCAGCGGCAGGATCGATGCTGGCCTTCGTGACCGCCCTGGGCGAGTTCGTCTCCTCGATCGTCATCTACACCGTGGACAGCCGGCCGATCTCGGTTGAAATCCTGTCCCAACTGAGGCAGTTCAACTTCGGCAGCGCCGCCGCCTACGGTGTGCTTCTTATCCTGATGATCGCGACGGTCTTTCTCCTGTTCGGGCGCACCCTGGACGAACGTCACCGGCCGGCCGGTCATTAACCCGCAATTCTCCTCTGGGGACGCGATCATGGCGCACAATTTCCCCCATCCCATCCGATCTCGCTTTCGATGGCGCCGGTTACTTCCCGGGCTCCTTTCCCTGCTGTTCCTCCTGCCTCGTGGTTACGGCCAGAGTCAGGAGCTGTACCTGGACCGCGGGGCGGTGGGGCTGTCCCAGTCCCTGAAGCGGCTGCCCCTGGTCTCGCGGGTGCTCTTTGTCATGGCCCATCCCGACGACGAGCCGGCCGGGCTGGTGACATACGTCAGCCGGGGCCTGGGGGCCAGGACCGCCATCCTGAGCCTGACCCGCGGCGAGGGAGGTCAAAACCTGGTGGGTCCCGACCTGTTCGAGGCCCTGGGCCTGGTCCGGACCGCGGAGATGCTGGCGGCCAACGAGTTTTACGGCGCCAGCCAGTACTTCAGCCGGGCCTTCGATTTCGGGTTTTCAAGGAGCGCTGAAGAAACGCTGGACAAGTGGGGGCGCCAACGCACCCTGGAGGACCTGGTTCGCACCATCCGTTCCTTTCGGCCTCTGGTCATCCTGTCGGTCTTCAGCGGCACGCCGGCCGACGGACACGGCCACCACCGGGCTTGTGGACTGCTGGCCCGGGAGGCCTTTGACATTTCCGGTCAGCCCGACCGCTTTCCAGAGCTCACCCGCCAGGGACTGCCGCCCTGGAAGGCCGCCCGACTCTATCTGAGAAACAGGGGGGAAGACCCGCCGGGAAGCTTCTCCATCGACACGGGAGCCTACGATCCCTGGCTGGGCGCCTCCTTCCGCCAGCTCGGAGCACAGGGCTACAGCCTCCACCGCTCCCAGGGCATGGGGAGGGCCCACGCGCTTCCGGGCAGCCATCCGGTCAAACTCCGTTTGGGGGCGATCTCGCCCTTCGCCCCGCTTTCCGGCTCTTCCGAGGCCTCCTTCGAGGAGGCTCTGGAACTGAAGTTGCCCGCGCTGGCGGAACTGTGGCCGGCCGGATCGGCAGAGCGTGCCGGCCTGGGAGGGGCGCTGCAGGGGCTGGCCACTATCGTCGAACGTGCCCGAAGCTTGTTCTCTCCGTCGGACCCCTCCCGCTGCATGCCGGTGCTGACCATGGCGTTGAAAGAGTTGCGCGCGATTCAGCGGGACTGGACCGGCTCCGGGGAGGCGTCTTCCGCCTCCGAGGTTCTGGCTTTCTTCCTGAAAGAAAAGGAACAAGATATTCTGGAGGCATTCCAGCTCGCCAGCGGCCTGTCTCTCGGAGCTTACAGTGATCAGCTCCTGCTGACGCCGGGGCAGTCCGTCCGAATTTCCGTCAAGGTGGTCAACCGGTCCCGGAGGTCCCTCAGGCTTCAGTCTCTGCAGGTGGAAAGCGAGGTTCTGCGGACCCGCGCCCTCCAGAGCCCTTTGCCCATGCTCCTCCCCGGCCAGAATGTCGACCTGGAGCTTGGCGGCGAAGTCCCCCCGGAAGCCAAACCCAGCCGTCCCCAGTTGCGGCGTCCGCGAGGAGTCGAGGATTTCTACACCGTCGACGATCCGGCGCTGGCCCTGGCCCCGGCGCCGCCTCCGCTGGCCAAGGTGCGCCTCGGCTACGTCTACGGGGGAGAGCGGCTGGAGATCGAGCAGCCGGTAGAGTACCTGGATGTGGACCGCCTCAAGGGGACCCGGCCTGTCCCCATCCACCTGGTCCCCCCGATCCAACTGGAGGTGACGCCGCCCCTTCACCTGGTCCCCCTGGCCAGGGCCGCGGAACCGCGAACCATACAGCTCCGGATCCGCAACAACTCCCCGGAAGAACTTCAGGGGCGATTGGAGCTGAAGCCTCCGAACGGATGGAAGGTCGAGCCGGCCCAGGCTTCCTTCGCCCTGACCAGGCCGGGACAGGCAGTGGGGATCCCCTTTCGGGTATCGGCCGACTCGGGAGCCCTCAGGCCCGGCAGAGCCTCCTTCCGGGCGATAGCCGGCATGGGCGAAACCGAGATCACTCGGCAGTACCGAATGATCTCGGTTTTCGACCGTTGGAGCTATCCGCTCTACTCCCCTGCCCGCTCCCAGGTGGAAGTCCTGGACTTGCAGGTCCCCCCGGGGCTGAGAGTCGGCTACATCATGGGGGCCGGCGACCGGGTTTCCGAAACCCTGTCTCAGTTGGGTTTTTCGATCACGGCCCTGGGGCCCGAGGATCTGGCCGCGGGCGAACTGGGCGACTATGACTGCATCATTGCCGGCATCCGCGCCTACCAGGTGCGTGGCGACCTGATCGAGCACAATGCCCGGCTACTGGACTATGTGCGCGCCGGAGGCATCTTCATTGTCCAGTACAACACTCCGGACGCCTGGAACCGCAGTCAATACGCCCCCTTCCCCGCCAGGATCGTGGACCGAAGCCACCGGGTCACGGACGAGAACGCGCCGGTTACCCTGCTGGAACCTGAGCACCGGGTCTTCCGTTATCCCAATCCGATAACCCGAAAGGATTTTGCCGGCTGGGTGCAGGAACGGGGGCTCTACTTCATCCAGGAACGGGACGGGCGTTTCCGGGCGCTGCTGGCCTCCCACGATCCCGGGGAGCCACTCCTGGATGGAGGGTTGCTGGTAGCGGACTACGGCAAGGGGCGGTACGTGCTCACCTCCTACTCCTGGTTTCGACAGCTCCCGGCGGGAGTAGCCGGCGCCATCCGCCTCTTCACCAACCTGGTGAGCCTGGGGGCGGATCCAAAAAACAACGATTGAAAGAATGAAGCAGGAAAGACAGGCCTGGAAGCTGTTACGGGCAGAGCTGACCGGGGAACGTGGCGTTGGGCCCAGCGGCTGCCGTCGCGACGGGCCAGGTCAATCGAGAAGCACTATTTGTTTAACATCGATGCACAGGATGCACAGGATCACCCGGATGGGACACCACTGCAGGGGAAGCGGCACCGGCGATGATCGCTTTGGGGTCTAGGCATACCCAGGACTACAGGGTGCCTGACGCCGCGAATTAGTCCAGAAAAATCCTGTGCATCGATGTTAATCAAAAAACAGGATTAACAGGACCGGAAGCTGCTGCGAACGGAGCAGTGCAGCGCTGGCTTCCCTGACGTCGGCTCGTGCATCATCGAGGGTTCCAGGAGATGGCAGCTTCACCGCACCGGCTTCCCGCCGAGACTTTGCACACCTCCGACCTTTTCGTCGCTCGCCGCTGCGGCCGCCATCTCGTCGTCGAGTTGCTAACGGCTCACCGCGTTCTGAGCACTTCCGCGCGCGGGGGCGGACAGCAGGACGAATTGCGCTACCTGGTGAACCACCAGAGCTGCGAAGCCCGCGGCGACGTGGCGCGACAGGAGCTTATGCATCGCCTCGGGCTCGTCGGCTATCACAACCACGTGTGTTCAGAGATGGGAGTCGACCCGGAAAACGTAGCGCTGATGGGCACGGCTGTTAACATGGCCTACGCCACGCATCGCTGGGCCGAGTTCGAGGACATCCGGGCCGATGCATTGGTCACCGCCGGCGTCTCCGGCAACGCGGCGAGGGCAAGCGACCCCGCGCAGTGGGCGGAGACCGACGACGGCTGGAGGAAGCTGGCGAACCAGGGCACGATCAACACCATCCTGCTGCTCAATTGCCCAATCACCGCCTCGGCCCAGGCGCGCGCCGTGGTGACGATGACCGAGGCGAAGTCTGCCGTGTTGGCCGAGCTCGCTGTCCCGAGCCTGTACTCGCCGACGATCGCGACCGGCACCGGCACGGACCAGTTCTGTCTGGCAGCGCCGCTTGATCCCGGTCGGAAGTCCCGCGATTCGACCAGTCCGCACGTCAAGCTCGGCGAAATCATCGGCGTCGCCGTCAAGGACGCGACGAAAGAGGCGTTGCGCTGGCAGAAAGGCCTCGAGCCGTCCTGCATCTGCGGGCTCTTCCACGCTTTGGGACGCTTTGGGCTCACCGAGGAGCGGGCGCTCAGCCACCTTGCCAAGCTACTCCCCGAGGTGCAACATACGTTTCTCCGGAAGAACCGGAAGGCCGTGTTCTTCGAGCCTGGCGTAGTCGCCGCGGCCTACGCCTTCGCTGCCGTCCTGGACCGCATCGCCTTCGGAACGCTGCCTGCCGGGATGGCGAAGGAATCGCTACGGCAGCAGGCAGCGTCTCTGGCCTGCTCGCTCGCCGCGCGTCCCCAGGACTGGCCGTTGTTCCGGCGCGAGCTCGCCGAGTCCGGCGAAGAGCCCGACAACACCATGGATTTGGTCATTCGAGCGTTGGCGCTGGGCTGGAAATCGAAATGGACCTGAGCAGCTTGACACCGCCCGATCCTCCAGTGGCCGGCCTCCCGGCAAGCCCACCCCCGCTTTCTGCTGCCGGTCGGCCGGATTCCTCTGGTAGGATGTCCCGGCCGGAGACTCCATGAAGATTGCCCTCATCGGTTATGGCAAAATGGGCAGGGCGGTCGAGCAGGCCGCCCTGGAGCGGGGCCATGAGATCGTGGCCCGGGTGGGATCGTGCTGGGGCCGAGGAACCGCCTCCGCAAAAGAGGAGTCGGAACTCAACCACGCCCGGGTGTGCGTCGAGTTCAGCCGGCCGGAGGCAGCTCTGCCCAACCTGCGGCGCATCGCCGAGCTGGGAAAGCCGCTGGTGGTGGGCACCACCGGTTGGTACCGGGACCTGCCGCTGGCCAGAAGGGTGGTGGAGGAAGGGGATACGGCCTGCGTCTACGCCCCCAACTTTTCTCTGGGCCTCAATCTCTACCTCCAGGTGGTGGAGAGAGCCGCCCGGCTGTTCGGTTCCTTCGAGGACTACGACGTTCTGGCCAACGAGACCCACCATCGCCAGAAGATCGACAGCCCCAGCGGTACCGCCGGCAGAATCGGGGAGATCCTGCTGGAGCAGATCCCCCGAAAGCGGAGGATCGTGACCGGCTCGCTCAATCGTCCCATCGCTCCCGATGAGCTTCACCTGCTGGCGGGCCGGGCCGGGCACTTCCCCGGCACGCACTCGGTGACTTTCGACTCCCCCGCCGACAGCGTGGAGCTGGTGCACCGGGCCCGCTCCCGGCTGGGATTCGCCCTGGGGGCCGTGCTGGCCGCCGAATGGGTCCAGGGGCGCCGGGGGTTCTACTCCTTCAGCCGGATGCTGCAGGAAATATTGGACGGGCAGGGAACGGCGGACACAAAACCATGACCCAATCCCCACACTTCCGCGGCGCCATCACCGCCCTGGTGACTCCCTTCGACCGCTCGGGCAGGATCGAGGAAGACCACCTGAGAGAGATCGTCGAACGACAGATTGCCGGCGGCGTGGACGGGCTGGCTCCCTGCGGCACCACCGGAGAGGCTCCCACCCTGGAGCTGGACGAGCACTTGCGGGTCTGCGAGTTGACGGTCCGATACGCCGAGGGGAAAGCCAAGGTACTGGTCGGGGGTGGGGGCAACAGCACCCGCCATGCCATCGAGCTCACGCGGGAAGCCGCCAGGATGGGGGCCGACGGCGTGCTCTCGGTGGGCCCCTACTACAACAAGCCCTCTCAGGAAGGACATTTCCAGCACTACAAGGCCATCGCCGAATCGGCCGACGTGCCCATCATCATCTACAACATCCCCGGCCGCACCGGCGTGAACATACTGCCCGAAACCCTGCTGAGGCTGGCCGAGATACCCAACATCGCCGGCGTCAAGGAGGCCTCGGGGGATCTGGACCAGATGATGGAGATCCTGAGGAACCGCCCCGACGGCTTCAGCGTTCTCTCCGGAGACGATTCCTTCGCCATCCCTCTGATGGCCGTGGGAGGCGACGGCTGCATCTCGGTGGTTGCCAACCAGGTTCCAGACCTGTTTGCCCGGATGATCCACCTGGCCCTGGAGGACGACTGGAAGCAGGCCCGGGAACTGCACTACCGCCTCTATGAACTCATGCAGGCAAACTTCCTGGAAACCAATCCGGTGCCGGTCAAGGCGGCCATGTCCATGATGGGATTGATCGAAGAGGTCTACCGCCTGCCCCTGGTCCCCATGCAGCCCGGGAACCGGCGGCGGCTGGAAGACCTTCTCAAGAGGCTCGGCCTGGTTTGAGAGCCTGGCGTTCGTAAGACCATGACCCCTGATGAACTGGAAAGGCTGATTCCCCGGCACTTCGCCCGGTCTCCCCAGGAGCTGGACGCCGAATCCCGTTCTCTGTTTGAGGCCTTCATCCAGAGCCTGGACCGCGGAGACATCCGGGCCGCCGAGAAGAGAGCGGGGCGCTGGCAAGTCAACCACTGGGTGAAACAGGGCATCCTGCTGGGGTTCAGACTGGGATCGGTGGTGGACTTCTCGGTCAATGAACACTTCCAGTACAGCGACAAGGCGACCTATCCCCTCAAGGACCTGAGAAACTCTCCCCCGGGCATTCGCCTGGTTCCCGGCGGATCCTCGGTTCGACTGGGAGCCTACCTGGGCCCGCGCGTCACCCTGATGCCTCCGATGTATGTCAACGCGGGGGCCTGGGTGGGCGAGGGAACCATGGTCGATTCCCACGCGCTGGTGGGCTCCTGCGCCCAGATCGGCCGGCGAGTCCACCTGAGCGCCGGAAGCCAGGTCGGCGGGGTGCTGGAACCCGTGGGCGCCCTCCCGGTCATCGTGGAGGACGACGTGCTGGTCGGGGGCAACTGCGGTATCTACGAGGGAACCATCGTCGGAAGCCGGGCCGTCCTGGGGGCCGGCACCATCCTGACGGGCTCCACCCCGGTCTATGACCTGGTGGCCGAGCGCATCTACCGCAGGTCGGCTCAAAGTCCTCTCACCATTCCCGAGAACGCCGTGGTCGTTCCCGGCAGCCGTCCGGCCGGGGGGAACTTTGCCGCCCGGCACGGCCTCCAGGTCGACTGTCCCGTCATTATCAAGTACCGCGACAGCGGGACCGATGCGGCCACGGCCCTGGAAGAGTTGTTGAGATGAGGGCCACTCCCCGATCCCCTTCCGGCAGGACTGGATTGCCCGCCCGTTCTCCGGCGCCGATAACGGGCCGTCGCCGGGCCGGTGCGGTGCTGCTTCTACTTCTAATCTGCCTGGCTCTCCAGCCGGCTCTCGGCCAAAACAGCCAAAACTCCTTTCAGGAACGGATTACCTCGCTTCTCGAGAGGCCACGGCACCGCCCGGCCTTCTGGGGCCTTCAGGTCGTACGCCTCGACAACCGGGAAATCCTCTTCGCCCACAATGCAGGCAAGCGCTTCCAGCCGGCTTCCAATATGAAGCTGCTGATTGCGGCCGCGGCCCTGGACCTGTGGGGACCGGACCACCGCTTCCGGACTCCGGTCTTTCTGGAGGGGCGCCTGGACGGCCGGGGGCGAGTGATCGGCAACCTGGTGCTGGCGGGCCGGGGGGACCCCAATCCGGAACGCCGTCACTATGACCCGGAAGAGAAAGACCTCCAGATCCAGGAGTCGTCCCCCTTCATCGAGGGAATAGCCGATCAACTTGAGGAACGGGGCATCCGCCGGGTCGAGGGAGACATCCTCGCCGACACCACTTTTTTCCTGGACGAACCCTTCGGGGGCGACTGGGAGCAGGAGGACACGTTCTGGCACTACGGGGCGCCTTCCAGCGCCCTGGCCGTCTTCGAGAACGTCTTCCGGATTTCGCTCTCGCCCGGCACGGCCACAGGGGATCCGGCGCTGCTGGAGGTGACTCCCCCCCAGCAGAGCCCGGAGGTGGTGAGCCGGGTCGGGACCGGGCCACCGGGGGGGAAACCCGATATCAGGATCGGGGCCGACCGATCGGGGTCGCGGGTCACCCTGCTGGGGAGCCTGCCCCTGAAAGGTCCGACCCTTAGCTACGCGCTCGCCGTTTCGGATCCGGCCCTCAACGCCGCCCGCTACCTGAAGACCTCCCTGGAACGGCGGGGCATCCCGGTCAGCGGCCAACCTCGGGTCAGGGCCCTGCAGCCGATCGAAGTCCTCGAGGACCGAAAAATCTCCCTGGAGAGGGTCCGGGAGAGACAACTTGTCTACCGGGAGCAGCAGGAGCTGGCAAGCTGGCAGTCCCTGCCGCTGATCGACAACCTCAGGATACTGATCAAGAGCAGCCGCAACCTCTACGGGGAGATGCTGCTCCGCCGCCTGGGAGCAGAAGTGTCGGGCATCGGCTCACTGCAGACAGGCCTGCAGGCCCTGGAAGCCTTTCTGGAAAAAGCGGGCATCGGCGCCGAGTCGCTCGACTTCAGCGACGGCTCCGGACTGTCCCGAACCAACCTGCTGACTCCCGCGTCGGTGGTTCGTCTGCTGCAGTTCATGGAGCGACACCCGCAGGCCGCGGGGTTCCGGGACTGCCTGCCGGTCGCCGGACGGGACGGAACCTTGAAGAACCGCATGAAGGGCACAGCCGCCGAAGCCCGGGTGCTGGCCAAGACCGGCACCCTGAAGTTCGTGTCCTCTCTCGCCGGCTACGTCACCAACCTGGACGGAACGCGGATGGCGTTTTCCATCATGGCCAACAACACCCGGAGTTCGCCGCGGGAGGCACGCCGCGCCATCGACGCCATCTGTGCGCTCATGGCCGGGTCTCGCCTGCAACCGCCGACGGCTGCCGGGCGGTCTGAGGAGCGTCCCTGAATCACATTTCCAGTAGGGAGTGTGACATGAAAATCAAACGGATCAAGAGCGAAGCCGACTACGACAAGGTATTGACCGTAATTGACGGCCTGATGGGGGCAGCACCCGACACCCCTGAAAGCGACGAACTCGAGGTTCTGGTTACCCTTGTGGAGGCCTACGAGGCTGAGAGGTGGACCATAGAGGCACCGGACCCGATCTCGGCGATTGAGCACGTAATGGAGTCCCGCGGCTTGCGCCAGAAAGATTTTGCGGCACTCATTGGTTCCCAGCCACGCGCTTCGGAAGTGCTCAATCGGCGCCGCCCGCTCAGTCTAGCAATGATCCGGGCCTTGTCGATCGAATGGAACCTTCCAGCCGATGTGCTTGTACGTGACTACGAACTCACGAACACTGAGCGAAACGTGAATACGCTGCAGACGGTCGGCAAATCCTCCTCTCATGGCTGAAACCGACCATTGCGAGACAGACCCTGGCACCGAGGCCCGGCTGCTGTTCGCGGCCAGCGAGCGAAACGCGGACCTGCTCTATGCCACCCGATTCTTCGCCCCCGATCGCTTCGCCTTTTTCCTGCACGGCGGGCGCTCCCACGTGGTGATGAACGACCTGGAAATCGATCGGGCCCGCCGCCAGGCCCGGGTGGACGAAGTGATTTCGCTGTCGGCGCTGCAGGCGGAACTCCACGGTGAAGGGCGGCGCGCCATCACGACAGCGGCGGTGCTGCACCGGTTGCTGTCCGGCAGGGGAGTGCGCACCCTTCTGGTCCCCTTCGACTTCCCCACCGGACTGGCCTTTCAGTTGCGCCGGCGCGGATTGCGCGTCCGGGTCAAGCAGGGGCCCTTCTTCGACCAGCGCCAGATCAAGCAAGCCCGGGAGGTCCGGCAGATCACCCGAGCTCAACGAGCCGCCGAAGACGGCCTTCAGGCCGGCATCGATCTCATCCGCCAGGCCCGGATCACTTCCCGGGGAAAGCTGGAACAGGACGGCGGCGCCCTTACCGCCGAACGGGTCAAGGAGGCCATCAACACCGTGCTGCTGAAACTGGGATTCGTCGCCACCCACACCATCGTGGCCGGCGGCACCCAGGGCTGCGACCCCCACAACGAGGGCCACGGCCCCCTGCCGGCCCACCAGCCGATCATCCTGGATGTCTTCCCGCGCTCGCAGAAGGACGGCTACTGGGGAGACATCACCAGAACCGTGGTCCGGGGCCGAGCCGGCGAAAGGGTCCAAGCGCTCTACCGCTGCGTGGCCGAGGGCCAGGCACTGGCGCTCGCACAGGCCGGACCGGGAGCCAGCGGCCGGCAGATTCACCAGTCCGTTCGGGACTTCTTCGATTCGAAGGGCTTTCCTACCGGCCTGAAGCGGGGACGCATGCAAGGCTTCTTCCACGGGACCGGCCACGGGGTCGGGCTGGAGATCCACGAGGCGCCCCATATCGGCTCCAGGAAGGAATCGATCCTGCAGGCCGGCCAGGTGGTCACCGTCGAGCCCGGCCTCTACTACCCCGGGGTCGGTGGCGTACGCATCGAGGATCTGATCCTGATCACGCCCCGGGGCTATCGCAACCTGACACGGTTTCCCAAGGTGTTGGAGATATAGGGTCGGGTTGCTGCCCGGGCCAGTTCTTGAAGTGTTGTCGGGGAGGGGCAGAGCGTCTCGGAAAGACGCTTCTAATGCTCCGCATTCGCGGCTAAGGCAGCGCGGGCTCATACGACCCCGGGCTGCCGCCTCCGCCGGAAAGGATGCAACGGATTCGCTGCTGAATGCGACCTTTCCCGAGCTTCTCCTGGCTTACCCTGCAGGCGACACGAGGGCGCAGCTTCGCAGCTCTATGCGGCGTTTCTTTGGAGAAGTAATGCGTTCCCGAACGGGTGCTTCCTATTCGCCGCATTCGCGGCTATGTTGGTGCGGAATCCATACGACCCCGGGCGGCCGCCCGGGGCTACCCTGAGCCGCTGCTACGCAGCTCTATAAGGATGGCCCGTAGTCAACGTTTCCTTACCTACCAACTCCTACCGCAGCTACGCAGCTCTCGCCGAATACACGACTCTGCAGGGGGACGGGTATTTTTTGATGATAGTGTTCCAGGCGCCAGCTCGGCGATTCCGATGGGCCCCGAATGCGACGGCGAGGTATGTCGGTACCCCAATTACGCTTAACAGGTGCAACGGAAGCAGATTCACGATGCCCTGACCCGGCTGCAGGCTCCCACGACCAGCGGGGTGCACAGGGTAGCCTCCCGGCTCAGCAGTTCCTGGTGCAACTCCTCTTCAAGCGTCTCGATTCCTACCTCCTCCGCCGAGGCAACCCCGAGCCGTTCCATCTCGGGAACAAGGCTCCGCACCAACTCCGAGACCCACCGGACCCCGTCCCTGCAAGGCGCCGGATGCAACTTCTGGCGCACCACCAGGCGGGGTTCTTCCAGTCCGGCGTCCCGGAAGAGACGCCACAATCGCGGACCCAGGTCCAGGGTGATCCCGGCCTGCCGGAAGGTTTCCCGGATCCACTCCAGCGCGGTCTCGACCCTGGGTACGGCCGGGATGGAACGGGCGACTGACAAGTCGGTTTCGACGAAGGCCACCACTCCTTCGGGTTCTAACCGATCAATCATCTTGGCTAGCGTATTGGTCGGGTCGGCCAGGAACATTAGGATGAAGCGGCCGATGAGGGCGTCGAAAGTGAGGGGGAGGTCGATCGACTCCAGATCGGCCGCCTGAAAGCGCAGGTGGTTTACCTTCAGCGCAGCCGCGCGCCGGTCGGCCCGTTGCACTGCCTGGGGTGAACGGTCAATGCCCAGGACCGACCCGGAGGGGCCCACCAGCTCGGCGGCCTGCAGGCTGAAATCACCGGCCCCGCAACCCAGGTCCAGTACGCGCATGCCGGTTCCGATACCGGCCTGCCTTAACACTTCCAGGCTGATCCCTCCCCAGTACCGTCCCTGAAACCGAAGCCGCCGCAACTCCTCTTCGGTGTACTCCATGGGGTAGGAGCAGTCCTTGGCTTCGTCCATGCATTCTCTCCGACCCGTGGGTTAGCTTGCGGAGCTTCGCGGCTTACTGGAGTCTCCGAGCTGGCGGCTGGAACACTGTCATCAAAAAATACCCGTCCCCCTGCAGAGTCGTGTATTCGGCGAGAGCTGCGTAGCTGCGGTTGGAGTTGGTAGGCAAGGAAACGTTGACTACGGACCATCCTTATAGAGCTGCGTAGCAGCGTCTCAGGGTAGCCCCGGGCGGCAGCCCGGGGTCGTATGGATTCCGCGCCAACCCAGCCGTGAATGCGGCGAATAAGAAGCACCCTTCCGAAACGCGACACCCATCCAAAACTGCCGAGCGCCCGTCCCTTACGACGCCATCTGCTCCCCGAACCCTCGCCTGACCACTCCCCACACTCCAAATCACTTCCCACATTCCAAACTTCAAACTTCACCCTTCAACCTTCACCCTTCAAACTTCAAACTTCATTCCCCCTCACCCAAACGCCCGCTCCAGGAACCAGTAGAGGCCGATGGCGCCGATGAGGATCGAACCCGGCAGGACCACGCCCTTGCGGTACCAGGGTTCCTTCCGGAACCATCCCACCGCGGCAAAGGCCAACAGCAGGACGGCGACCTGCCCCAGCTCCACCCCGACGTTGAAGGCCACCAGGGCGGTCATGAAGTGCTGTTCCGGCAGACCCAGATCTCGCAGAACGTCGGCGAATCCCAACCCGTGCAACAGGCCGAATGCGAATACCACCGCCGGGCGCCAGGGCTTCAGCTCGGAGGTGGCCAGGTTCTCGGCGGCCACGTAGGCGATGGAGAGTGCAATCAGCGCCTCTACCGGCCGTGAAGGCAGCGACACCAGGTCATAACTCGAAAGGACCAGGGTCACCGAGTGGGCCAGAGTAAAGGCGGTCACCTGCCACAGAAGCGGTCGAAACCGCCGCCCCAGGAGAAACAGGCCCAGCACGAACAGTATGTGGTCCGCCCCGGCGGGAAGAATGTGCTCGAACCCCAGAATCAGATAACTGAATGCGACCCTCCCCATCCCCTCCACAACTCCCCCGCCCCGCAGGAAATAGGGCGAACTGTCCTGCCCGACTCCCAGGACCTGCCGGCTGGACCGGCCGGTGCGTTGATCCAGCAGGGTGAGGTGGACCGTCTTGAAGGCCCGCGAGGCCCCAAAGGTGATGGCTTCGGCCCCGGCGGGCACCCTTCCCGAAAGCCTGGCCGTCAGTCCCAGTAGAGTGGGGAGCTCGTTCTCGAGAGCCAGCTCGGTTCCCTGCTCGGGAAAGCTGATCTCGGGCCTTTGCTTGACACCGTCGAAACGAAGCCTGACCCGGCGCAGCACCGTCTGCCGGGCATTCTCCACGGCCTCGGCCAGCTCGTCGGGATTCATGGCCTGCAACTCGGCCACCACCTCCGCCGAATCCGTGGTTGGAGAGACCCCCAGGGCCAGGGCATCCACATCCACCCGTAGGTCGATCCGGTAGGCCCCCTCCCGCTGAATCAGGAGGGTGGCCTCGGTGAAGGCGAAGTCGTGCGCCGGGACCGGGACGGCACCGAGAAGGATCAGAGCCGGCAGCGCAACGATTGTCTTAGTGAGGAAGCTCCTCGACGAAGGGCATCCACGAAGAGACAAAAAGAGATTTCCGCGAAGGGGCACGCAGGACCACGAAAAAAAACTAAGAAGGATTAAATCGGAAATTCTTGCCAAGGACGGGCATCCCTAAAACGACCCCGCAAGGTAAACGTCCCCCGTGAGTCGGGGAGCCCCCCCGGCAGGCTCCATGCTAACGGCGATCTCCACGGGCGGAGCCGTCCCGTCAAGGTCGACTACCTCCAGATAGCCCTGTCCGGCGGGATTGACTCGAAAGGTCCCCGCACCCACCGGTTTGTCGGAGATCAGCCAGAGTTGGTAGGTCTTTTCCCGGGAGAGTTGCGGGAGCCTGGAGGTGTAAAGGCGCGCCTTGCGTTCCTGGCCGCTCCAGAACACCGCTCCCCTGGCCTCGGGACTCTTGGGGGTCCCCAACAGGAGCAGGGCCCGGACGCCGGGATCGCTCGGAAACAGCGGAGCACCGCTCTCGCGGTCCAGTTTGGCCTGAAGCTCGCGAACCTGACCGGCCAACTCGACCATGCCGGCCTGATGGACGGCAACTTCCCGGTCGAGGCGGCGCAGATTTTCCATGGAGAACGCCAGCGCCAGACCTGCCACGGCAGCGCAGATCCAGGGAAGCCAGTCCCGGAAGCCGAAGGCCTCCCGCGATGTGGGGAGCGTGCGAACCCGGTCACCGGCTGCTTCGGGCCTCACATTCCTGGCGGCCTCCAGCACCCGCTCCTTCAGCCCGGGCGAGAGGGACAAGTCGGGGGGCAGCCGGGACGAAGGGGAAACCGGACGTCCGGACTCCGGAACCGCCGATTCGCCATTGGAGCCGGCGGCCCGACCAGCCTTGGGCCCGCGCACCCCCTTGGAGTCGAGAGCCGACACTGCGTCGCTCCCGCCAGCCATGACGGTAGGTCCGCGGCCAGTGCCCTCTCCTCCTGCTGCAGCCATGGCTATTCTCACCGCACCCCGGGGATTCCCGGTTTCAGGCGGCCGGGTTCGACACCCGGCGTTGCGCCGGGGGCCCGAGGTCACGAAACAGCCCGCTTCTTCAGTCGCTCCGTGATGTGATCCACCACAACTTTACCATGAAATCGACCGTTCTCGATAAAGACCTCGTTGGTGAACATCCCCGCGACCACTACACCTGCCAGGTAGACTCCGGCAACATTGCTCTCGTAACTTTCCTTGTCGATCAGGGGCCGCTGATCTTCAGGGTCCAGGCGAACCCCGATGGTATGGAAGAATTCCAGGTCGGGCCGATAACCGGTCATGGCGAACACGAAGTCGTTTTCCAGGGCGACATTCTCCTCCGAGCGGTGCCGCAAGACCAGGGTCCGCTGAGTGATCTCCACCACGGTAGTGTCGAACCGGGCCTGGATCTCCCCGGCCTTGATGCGGTTTTCGATATCGGGCTTGATCCAGTACTTGATGCTTGAGCTCAGTCGGCTCCCCCGGTGGATGAGCGTGACCCGGGCCCCTGCACGGTAGAGATCCAGGGCGGCCACGGCGGCCGAGTTCTTCCCCCCGATCACCGCCACGTCCATGCCGTAGTAGGGGTGGGCTTCCCTGTAGTAGTGGGTTACCTTGGGCAGGTCTTCTCCGGGGACATTCAGAAAGTTGGGGATGTCGTAGTACCCGGTGGCCAGGACGATCTTGCGGGCCCGGTAATGGCGGCCCTGCCGATCCCGAGTTTCCGTCTTGATCTGAAAATTGCCGTCACGGCCTTCCACGCTCAAAACGGTTTCGTAGAGATGCAGCTTCAGCCGATAGGTATCGGCAACTCGCCGGTAGTACTTCAAGGCCTCCAGTCGAGTCGGCTTCTGGTAGGGAGTCACAAATGGCATGCCGCCGATTTCCAGCAGTTCCGGAGTGGTGAAGAAGGTCATCTGGAGCGGGAAATTCTTGATCGAATTGACAATGCACCCCTTCTCGATCACCAGGTAATCCAGTCCCCGCGTTTCCGCCTCGATGGCGCAGGCCAACCCCGTAGGCCCCGCGCCGATGATGATGATGTCGTGCATTGGCGAGAGCTTGGGAATCATTGGCTTGCAGCCGGCCTTGACAGGCCGGGGTCCGGCGGACGGACCGGCGGAGTGAAACCGGGACGGAATCGATGCCCCCGGGGCGCTTAACTGCCTTCGCCCATCGGGGTTTCCCGGCCGGTTCGGGCTGAACTCCGCAGGGCCTCGATCACCGCCATGTTACCCAGCGCATCCTCGAAGGGCAAGGACAAGGGTCGGCCGTCCAAGACGGAGCGGCTGAAGTGGTCGACCTGCAGTCGATACATGTTGCCACCGTTTCGAATAGGCAGGTCACGGGCCTCTCCTTCCACTTCCAACCGCAGGACGCTGCGGCTGGGGTCGGGCTTGAATGGCGACGGAACCAGCAGGCGTCCCCGGGAGCCGACGATCTCCAGATGAAAGTCGGGGGCGGTGCGGAAGCTGCCGCTGAACAATCCCAGGCACCCGCCCGGAAAGATCAGCATCCCGCCGAATGTCAGATCCACGCCGCTCTCCGGGACACCCTGGCTCCGTCCCAGGACCGTCTGGGGTTCTTCGTCCGTCAGGTAGCGCATCGCATGGATGCAGTAGCAGCCCACGTCCATCAGGGCTCCGCCGCCGGGACTCGGCTTGAGCCGGACATTGGGCCGGCTGAAGTCGAGCGGAAATCCCAGGGAGGATCGAATCAGGCGGAGCTCGCCCACACGGCCCTGGCTGACCAGTTCCTTGACCCTGGCGGTCTGGGGATGAAAGCGATAGGCAAAGGCTTCCATCAACGATCTGCCGCACTGCCTGGAAACGGCAACCATCCTCCGGCACTCGGCCATGTCCTCGGCCAGAGGCTTCTCGCAGAGAACGTGCTTTCCCGCCTCCAGGGCGCGAACGGTCCAATCGCAGTGAAGCCAGTTGGGCAGGGGGTTGTAGACCACATCGACCGCGGGATCTTCCAGTACGGCTTCATAGCACCCGTAGCTCCTGGTAAAACCGTGCCGCCGGGCGAATCCATCGGCCTTGTGCAAAGTTCGACTGGCGATGGCATAGGGGACGGCCCAGTCGGAATCCCTGATGGCGGGGGCCACCACCTCGGAAATCTGCCCCACTCCCAGCACAGCCCAGTTGAGTGTTTTCTTGAACATGGCTTAACGGCAGTGATTAGTGATCAGTGGCTAGTTGTGATTGGCCGGGTCTCCGCCCTGCCGTGCGGATCATTCAAAGAAAAACACCCAATCGCCAATAAAGACAAACCTCCTTCAACGACCAGCGGCGCAACAATGGGTCAAAAACCTTGTTGCCTTGGCATGACTTCGTGTCCTTCGTAGATGACTCTTTTCCCGAGGCTTAACGCATCGATCAAATAACTGACCACTATCCACTGATCACTAACCACTGCCTTTCTCCATTCTCAGTCGGACGCTGCGGGCGTGGGCATCGAGCTTCTCGGCCAGGGCGAATCGCTCGATGGACCGATGATGCTTGCGTAGAGCCGCACGAGTGTACCTGACCAGGTTGGTCCGCTTCACGAAATCGTAGACGCCCAGGGGCGAGGCGAAACGGGCGCTGCCGCCGGTCGGCAGAACATGGTTGGGGCCCGCAAAGTAGTCGCCCACCGCTTCGCAGGAATCGGAACCGAAAAAAATGGCCCCGCAGGCCTCCACCTGCCGACCCAGTGTCTCGGCATCCCGGGTCAACAACTCCAGGTGCTCGGGCGCGATGCGGTTGACGATCCCGACTGCCTCACCGGGTTCACTCACGACCAGGACGGCTCCATAGTTTTCCAGCGCCATTCGTATGGTCGCCTGCCGGCTCAACTCCAAAATCTGACGGTCGAGGCTGGCCCGGATGGCTTCGGCCTGGACCCTGGAAAATACGATGGCCAGCGCCACCGCCGCCTCGTCGTGCTCGGCCTGGGCCATCAAATCGGCGGCGACATAGTCCGGATGAGCCGAATCGTCGGCAACCACCACGACTTCGGAAGGGCCGGCAATCTTGTCGATATCCACCTGCCCGAAGACCTGCCTTTTGGCCTCCGATACATAGGCGTTGCCGGGACCCACGATCTTGTCGACACTGGGGACGGTCTCAGTCCCGTAGGCCAGGGCGGCGATAGCCTGGGCTCCCCCGACCCCGTAGACCTCCTCCAGCCCCAGTTCGGTCAGAGCCGCCGCCACCACAGGGTTGGCCTGAAAGCGGGCGTAGGGAGTGGTCACCACAATCCGGCTCACTCCCGCGATCTGCGCCGGGACAGCGTTCATGAGCAGGCTGGACGGATAGGCCGCGGCCCCCCCCGGCACATAGAGACCCACGCTCGACAGGGGCATGACTCGCTGCCCCAGCCTGACCCCATCCGAGGCTTCGAACTCCCAGGACTCCTGGCGCTGTCGGCGGTGAAAGCCAGCAATATTCTCGCGGGCCTGGCGGAGGACCTCCCGCAGCTCGGCATCCACCCGGCCGGCCAGGGAGCGAATTTCCTCGGGGTCGATCTTCAGGGAGCCGGGTTCGAATCCATCCAGACGCAGGGTCCACTCCCTCAGGGCGGCATCTCCCTTTTCCCGCACCGAAGCCAGGATGGCGGCAACGCCCGCCTGCAACTCCCCGTCGGCCTGCCCTCCTCGAGAACCAACCTTGTCCAGGTAAGCGCCGGCCTCGACGCCGGGCCACGGGTAAATCGGAATCATCGGTTCAAACTGTCCGCCAGCCGTTGGATAAGACGGCTCACCGCCTGGCGTTTCACCTGGTAGCTGGCCCGGTTGACAATCAGCCGGGCCGAGACATCGCAGATCGGCTCGATGACTTCCAGCCCGTTGTCGGCCAGGGTGCGCCCGGTGGCAACCAGGTCGACGATCCGTTCCGAGAGTCCCAGCCTGGGAGCCAGCTCAACGCTGCCGGAGAGGGTGATGATCTCCACCGGGACGCCCTGCCGCGTAAAGTGATCGGTAGTGACCCGGGGATACTTGGTGGCGATGCGAACGGCAGACAATTCGCGGTAGTTCTTCCGCGCCGTGGTTCTGGGACCCGCGACCGCCATGATGCATCGGCCGATCCCCAGATCCAGAGGTTGATGCACGTCGGATTCCGATTCCAGCAACACGTCCCATCCGGCAATACCCAGGTCGGCGACGCCATACTCCACGTAGGTCGGCACATCCACCGGTTTGAGCATGAAGAACTGGAAACACCCGCTCCTGTCCCGAAAGATGAGTTTTCTGGAATCCGCCTCGGAAGTGTCCAGCTCCACGCCCGCCCGACCCAGCAATTCCAGGGTCGCGTCCTGAAGCCTGCCCTTGGAAAGAGCCACGGAGAGGATCTCCTCGGATTTCATCGGTTTGCTCATCGCAGTTTCAGCGGCAGGGCCATCAGCCGTTCCAGGAAGAAGGTAAACCCGACCGAAGGAAGATCGCAGCCGAAGTTCTTCAACAAGTTGTCATAGCGGCCGCCGCTGCCCACCTCGAACCCCAACCCTGGCACATAGATCTTGAAGATGATGCCGGTGTAGTAGTCCAACCCCCTGACTTCGCTCAGATCGATGGTCAGGTGTTGGGCGAGCTTGCGGCGCTGCAACTCCGCGTAGAGCCCCGCCAGATTGTCCAGCGCCGCCAGGGATCTCTCATTGGACACCAGCCGGCGGGCGGCGTCGATGGTTTCGCCGTTGCCGGTCAGGTGAAGCAGCGCCTGCAACACCTCGCGGCGCCGGGGGGACAGCTGCAGGCGTTCCATCTCGGCCTGCAGGCCCACCGGATCTTTCCGGTCGATGAGCTTCCTGATTCTGGAGAGTTCCTGAGCCGAGAGGCCGAATCTTTCCACCAGGCCCGCGAAGAAACCCATCTCGCCCAGGTTGAACTGAAAGCGGTCGATGCCCACTCGCTGCAGGGCTTCCATGGCGACCTGGATGACCTCGGCGTCGCAGGCGATCCTCTCACCGCCGATGTTCTCGATTCCAAGCTGGAAGGACTCGCGCTGCCTCCCGCCCCTGGGGGCTTCGTAGCGCAGCACATCGCCGCAATAGCAGAGCCTCAAGGGCTTGGGCCGATCCTGCAGGCGGGTGGCCACGGTCTTGGCCACCAGGGAGGTGAATTCCGGGCGTAGCGCCAGCAGATTCCCCTCCCGGTCGACGAAGCGATAGAGCGCCTCTTCCAGCTCCGCCCCCATGCCCTTGGAGAAGACATCGTAGTAGTCGAAGATCGGCGGGATGATCTCCTCGTACTTCCAACGGCTGAAGATGGAGAAGACGAGCCTCTCCAGCCGCCGGCGGCGTTTCACCGCCGGTCCGAAAAGCACCTGAGTGCCCAGCGGAACTTGAGTCAAGGTCTTCATCGCATTGGTTGCCGCAGACCGCTGCAGGCTTGGCGCCCACCCTCAGTTCTGGCGGATGCTCCTTCCCCGGTTGTCGATCTTCAGCTCGAGCGGCCGGCAGGCCACGCCGTTTCGATTGAAGATGGACTGGACCTGCTTGAACACATCCCCGCCGTCCCCTTGAATGAAAGCCGCCACGCTGGGTCCCGCTCCGCTCAGGCTGAGTCCCAGCAGGCCGGGGATCTCTCCCCCCTTGAGCGCCAGGACCTCCTGCAGTCCCGGAATCAGAGGCGCCCGGTAGGGCTGATGCACCTTGTCGCGGAGCGATTCCCGCAGGAACCGAAATTGCCCGGCCATCAAGGCCGCTACCGTAAGAGAGCTGCGCTGCAGGTTAAATACTACGTCATTCATCTTGAGCTGGCCTGGTACCACTGCCCTGGCCTCGCTGGTAGGCAACTGGATGTCGGGAACCACCAGCAGGACCTTCAGCGAGTCCGCGACTCGGGTCCGAAAGAACGACACCCTCCCCCCTTCGTCGACGCAGCTGACGGTGAAGCCGCCGAAACGGGCCGCCGTCAGGTTGTCGGGATGGGACTCGAACTCCAGGGCGTAGCCAAAGAACTTCTCTTGAGACAGCTCCTTCCCCACCAGGGCCTCGTAGGTTCCCAGGGCCGCCACAATGGCCGCCGCGCTGCTGCCCAGCCCGCGGGCCAGAGGTATCTGGTTCTGCACCTCCAGCCTGAGCGCAGGCTGGGGCCGCCCCTCCCCCTGAAACACCCGCGCGATCACCTTCCACATCAGGTTCTCGCGGACACTGAGCAATTCCCTGGCCCCTTCTCCCTCCATGTGGATTTCCGGAGAACCGCTGCCGGACTCCTGCACCTGAACCTTGAGGTAGAGGCCCAGTGCCAGCCCCAAAGCGTCGTACCCGGCCCCCAGATTGGTGGAACTTGCCGGAACCTGAATGGAGTAGGCAGCGCCCATGGGAAATGGTCCTGGTTCGAAACACCCCTGCTTCAGACAGTGGAGAGTGGAGAGTGAGGAATGATGAATGATGAATGATGATTGATGAACGGTGAATTGAGAGTGGAGAGTTGATGGTGATCAGTGGTCGGTGGAGTCCCGCCCCGCTGATTGGATCTTTCGAGGAGAAGAGACTGATTGTTCGTGAAGGCGAACCCCGAATGGACACGAATCAACACGCGACACCCAAGTGCTTTTTCAGCCCCTTCGTGCCCCTTCCTATTCCTTCGCGTCCCTTCCCGAATAACCCTTTTCCCCACGCTCAACCCATCGACCAAACAATTCCCCATTCATCATTCGTCATTCATCATTCGTCTCAGCACGACCTCCCGCATCCCATGCAGGGGGGCCTCGCGGCCGGTCCACAGAAAGCACTGCCGGGCGGCCTGTCCGACAAACATCTCCAGGCCGCTCACCACCCGGGCCCGATTTCGTGCCTCCCGAAGCAAACGGGTCTCCAGGGGATTGTAGACCATATCGAACACCGTGCCGTACCTCAGTGCCTCTCCGGCCACCGGACTCTCATGGATGGCTGGGGACATGCCCACCGGCGTGGCGTTGATCAGAAGATCGCCGCTGTAACGGCTGGAACGCTCCAGCGAGTCCGCCTCGAACCCGAAGTCCCTGGCCAGCGCCTCGGCTCTGGACCTGTTCCGCGCAAGGACGGTGACGCGCCAGCCGGCGTCCCTCATCACGGCGCCGGCGGAGCGGGCAGCTCCGCCGGCTCCCAGCAGCACGGCCCGGCCTGGCGAGCCATCCAGGCAATCGCGCAAGGCATGGCGAACGCCGTCCAGGTCCGTATTGTAAGCCCACAGCCCATCTTCCCGCCGGACCAGGGTGTTGGCGGCCCCGCATGCCGCCACGCTCGGATGCTGCTCGTCCACGTGCCGCAACACCGGGACCTTGTGCGGAAGGGTGACGCTGAGCCCGCCGAAGCGTTTCAGATAGGGCGCGAACGCTTCCAGTTTGGGCGTGGGCAGGGGCAGGTAGCGGCAATTCAGTCCGAGATGCCGGAAGGCGTGGTTATGCACCTGTGGAGACAGGGAGTGACCGATGGGGTGGCCGATCACCCCATAAAAAAGAGTATCGGCATCGATGGTATTCAAGCCGTAGACGCCTTTCAGGTCCCGGGAGGTGAATTGCCCGGGGGCCGTCTCCTGGCCCGCCCGTGTGGATGCGTAGGTGAGCATGGCTCCCCGGCTGGGAGCCACCAGGCGGGAATAGACGCCCAATTCCCCCATGGCCACCGCAATGACGGGGAGGTCCTGCCGCCGACCCTGTGACACCAGCTCCAGCAGACGCAAATTGTCTGCAAAATCGGCCGCAAGGGTGGCGATCTTCACCACGTCGGCATTGACCGCCAGAATCCGCTGGAAAATGGACTGCAGATCCGAGGGAGTTTCCCGGAAGTCATGGTAAGACCCGATTAACCTCCAGGACCCGTCCCTGATCTTTTTCAATGGAGCCGGACCCACTGCCTCCAGCGTTTCCACCTCGATATCCAGAAAGGAAAATCCGGCGCCTCTGATCCTTCCCAGCACCTCCAGCTGCTCGAACGCTCCTCCCTCGAACCGTCCTCCAAACGGTTTTCTGCGGAGCGTCCCTATGACAGGCACACCCGCCAGGGCGACCCAGTCCTGCATCCGTTCCGGGGTCAGTTGGAAAGGGTCCAGGAAGTCGAGTCGAAATTCCAGCAGATCCGAATCCCGGCGGCTCTCCAGAATAGCCGTTTCGAAGTCGCCCGGGTCGCACTCCCGGATGACGGTGCATATTTTTCCGTTGGGAGATGGAGACATGGGGGGATGGCGAGGGGCCGGCAGCGCTTGTCGGGAGTGAATGGGCGGCGGCTTTCAGGTTGCTCCGTTACGGGAACGGCAGTTGACTATCGAGTTTAGCATAAGCCTTTTTTCTCCTGCAAGTTGAAGGCTTTCCAAGAGTGGACGATAAGAGTTACAGGGATTATTAACATCGATGCACAGGATATACAGAATACACAGGATATGGTCTTGGGAGTCCGGTGTCCTGTAATTCTGGGTATCCGCAATCCCGGACCGGATCGTCACCCGAGCCGGCTTCTCGTGCAGGAAGCTCTCATCCTGTTAATCCTGTGCATCCTGTGCATCGATGTTCAATCATCTTGTTCCCGACAGGCCATGAACTTCTCTTGTTTCACTCTCGAATGATCCGTCCCGTCGTCGAGGGCGGGGGCGGAACTTGCTCGAAACCCTGGTCCGACAACTCTTCACTCTCCACTCTTCACTCTCCACTTATCTCCAAAGACCGTCGCGGTGAATCTCTCGACGGTGGCTCCGTTCGTCCAGGCCTGGGGGGACAGCCCTGCCTTCAGGCAGGTCTGTTCCAGAAACTGCTCAGGGGTCCAACGGTGCTCCACCGCGACCTTCGGCAGCAGGAGGCCGCGCCGTGTCTCCTGGCTGACCAGCAGGCCGTGGGTTCCCACCAGGACCTCGGAAGCGCCGCCGACCCTGTCCAGCCCGGAGAGTACCGAGAGCTCGATTTCGGTTTCGGGCAGGTCTGTCAGGTTCAAAGGTCGAAACCGGGCGTCCTCGACGGCAGCAGACACGGCGCACTCCGGCACGGCCCGGTAAAGGGGAGTCAAGGGCCAGACGTAGCCGACGCACCCGCACAAACGCCCCCTGAGGTAGAGCGTGACAAAGGCACCCCGTTTCTGGAGAAGTTCTCGAGCAGAGGGAGGATCGGGAACGGGCCGCACCCCCGACCGCAGGTAGGCTTCAATCGTCGAGCGGGCGGCCTTGAGGAGATAGTCCCGCGCGGAATTATTGAGTGGGTACATCGCTCCGGCTTTTTTTCAGGAGTACGGGCTTTTCACCGCGGCTCGCCTGGCCGCGGAGTCCGACCGCCTTCCAGAATTTTCGGAAATAGTCGACGGCCGAGGCCAGGGCGAAGATGACCGTCAGCCAAAGCGCGATCAGGCTGAGCGGTTTTAACCAGAAGACAAGATTGCTCAGAATGATCAGGGTAACGGCCAGCACCTGCGAGACCATCTTGAGTTTCCCCAGCTCCGAGGCATCGATAGTGAGTCCCTGCCTGGCCGCGATGCTGCGAAGACCCGTGATGGCCAGCTCGCGCCCCACGATGATCACCACCATCCAGGCAGGCGCCCAACCCAGCTCCACCAGCGAGATGAAGGCAGCCGAAATCAGTAATTTGTCCGCCATTGGATCCAGGAGCATGCCGAGCGTGGTCACTTGCCGGCGCCGTCGAGCCAGGTAGCCGTCGAAGTAGTCGGTGATGGAGGCACCGAGAAAGATCACGGTGGCCAGGATGACGGAGAGGCTCTCGACCTGCCTTTCCGGGTTGTAAACTCGGGTGAGAAGGACGACGACCAGAAGAGGGACCGCGAAGATGCGGGACAGGGTCAGCAGATTCGGAAGGTTCATGCAAAAAGTCTGATTTCTTTTGGGGCAGAATTCAACAGGAAATGTCGGGGTCAGAGCATCCCCAATTGCAGCTTGGCGGCTTCCGACATCTTGGCCGGACTCCAGGGCGGATCCCAAACCAATTCGACTTGTGCAGAGGACACCCCTTCCGCCCCGGCAACCCTCGATTCGACCTCGCCCGGCAGTGTGCCGGCAACCGGACAGGCCGGCGAGGTGAGGGTCATTTGGATCTTGACGGCATTGGAGGGATCGATATCGATTTCGTAGATGAGTCCGATCTCGTAGATGTTGACGGGAATTTCAGGGTCGTAAACCGTTTGCAGCACCTCGATAATCCGCTGCTTCAACGCTTCCGAGGGAGGGGACTCGCTGGGGGTGGTGTCGGTGGTCATGGTCGCATCCTTAAATTTCGGATTCTCGATTGCGGATTTTTGATTTGAGGCAAGATCAGTTGTGCTTACTGCCGAATCGACAACCGGAAATCTGCAATCAACAATTCAATGGTTAGTCGGTCTGAGGCGCTGGCTCGCCAAGACCTCGGAAACTTGGCTTCCGCCTACTCGGTGGTAACGGATTGCTCCCGGTTCTCCAGGGCGGCCTTGACCGTGTGCCAGGCCAGGGTGGCGCACTTGACCCGAACCGGAAAGGCGGCCACGCCGGCAAAAGCCACCAGCTTCCCCAGATCTTCCGGCGGCTCGATCGTCTTGCCGGTCACCAGGTCCTGGAACTGACGAAAGACCGTGGTGAGAACAGCGGCTTTTTGGCCCTTCAGCAACTCGGTCATCATGGAGGCGGAAGCGGTGGAAATGGCGCAACCCTTGCCCTGGAAGCGAATGTCCCGGACGACGTCCCCGTCGAGCTCCAGGGCAACCGACACTTTATCCCCGCAGAGCGGATTGTGGCCTTCGGCCCGGTGGGTGGCACTATCCAGGCTGCCGAAATTGCGCGGCTTCCGCGTGTGGTCCAGGATAACCTCCTGGTAGAGGTCCATCAACTCGGACATGAACCAAAAATCTCCCTGACCTTGCGAACCCCATCCAGCAGTCGGTCCACCTCCGCCTGCGTGTTGTAGAGACCGAAGGAGGCGCGGGCCGTGGCCGGCAGTCCCAGGCGTTCCATCAGCGGCTGGGCGCAGTGATGGCCGCCGCGAATGGCGATTCCCTCCCGGTCCAGAATGGTCCCGATATCGTGGGGGTGGGCGCCCTCGACCACAAAGGAGAGCACGCCTGCCTTGCGCCCGGCTCGACCGACGATTCGTACTCCCGGAACCGAGGCGAGCGCTTCGGTCGCGTAGGACAAGAGCTCAGCTTCGTGAGCGGCAATGTCTTCCAGGTCGATGGCGTCCAAGTAGTCCAGGGCAGCTCCCAGTCCGATGACCCCGACGATATCGGGCGTCCCCGCCTCGAACCGGTAGGGGATCTCCCTGTAGCTGGTGCGCTCGAAGGAGACCGAACGAATCATCTCGCCTCCACACTGGTAGGGCGGCATGGCTTCCAGCAGGGACGCTTTCCCGTAGAGAACGCCCACTCCGGTGGGACCGTAGACCTTGTGTCCCGAAAAGGCATAGAAGTCGCAGTCCAGGGCTTGAACGTCCAGTTGGAGGTGGGGAGCGGCCTGGGCTCCGTCCACCAGCACCGGGATCTCCCGGCGATGGGCCATCCGAACCATTTCGGCGACGGGATTGACGGTTCCCAGGGCGTTGGAGACGTGGGCGATGGCCACCAGGCGGGTTCGGGAGCCTAGAGCCTTTTCAAAGGCCTCCAGGCGGACTTCCCCGTTGTCATCGATGGGGGCTACTCGCAGAGTCCCGCCCTTTTCCTCGCAGATCCTCTGCCAGGGCACGATGTTGGAGTGGTGCTCCAGGGTCGAGATCAGGATCTCGTCGCCGGCCTCGAGCCGCTGGCGGGCCAGTGTGCCGGCCACCAGGTTGATGGCCTCGGTTGTTCCCCTGACGAACACGACCTCGCGGGACTCCCGGGCATTGATGAACCGCTGCACTTTGCAGCGAACTTCCTCGTAGGCCTCGGTGGCTTCCATGCTGAGCGCGTAGAGGCCCCGGTGAATGTTGGAATAGCCCTCGCGATAGAAGGCGTTCATGGCTTCGATTACCGGAGTCGGTTTCTGTGTGGACGCCGCGCTGTCGAGATAGACCAGCGGTTTGCCGGCGGCGCGGTTCGAAAGGATGGGGAAGTCGCGGCGCACCCGGTCGACATCCAGCGGCGGCGCGGCCGGCTGCACCAATGGCATGGTTGCCCTCCTCATCCGGGTCACCCCTTGGGTCCCTTCTCCGCCAGGCGGTGAAAGAGCGTCTTCTCCAGCCGGGCGCGAATGGGCTCGATTCGGATCTGGGAGGCAATGTCGTTGGCAAAGGCAAAGGTCAAGAGCTGGCGGGCAGCCTCCCGGCCGATCCCCCGCGACTGCAGATAGAAGACGGCCTGGGGGTCCAATTGCCCGATGGTGGCCCCGTGGGTGCATTTCACGTCGTCGGCATAGATCTCCAACTGGGGGTTGGTGTTGACCAGGGCCTCCTCGGAGAGCAGCAGATTCTGGTTGGTCTGCTTCGAATCGGTTTTCTGGGCGTGGGGCCGCACGATGATGCGGCCGTTGAAGACCCCGCTGGAACGGTCATCCAGGATCCCCTTGTAAAGCTCGAAGCTGTTGCAATGGGGCTTGGCGTGGTCGATGGAGGTGTGGTTGTCCACGTGCTGCTTGCCGGTCGTGAGAGAGAAGCCGTTCAAGGTGGCTTCGGCGCCCTCGCCATCCAGGACCGCGTTGACGTGATTGCGGACCAGGGCTCCTCCCAGGGAAATGGAATGGGAAGATACGGTGGCGCTGCGTCCGAGCTGAAATTGCATGGTGGAGATATGAAAGGCCCTGAGGCTCTCTTGCTGCAGCTTGTAGTGCTCCACGACCGCACCCTCCCGCGCCACCAACTCGGTCACCGTGTTGGTGAAGTAAAGGGAGTCGGGGGCGCCCGAATAGCTTTCCACGATGCGGGCCTGGCTGTTGGCGCCGGCCAGCACCAGGCATCGCGGATAGGAAACCACCGGTTCCCCTTCGCTGCCCGAGTGAAAATGCAAGTGTATGGGCTGCTCCACCACGGTGTTTCCGGGAAGATGGACCAGGGCGAAATCCTGCAGGAAAGCCGTATTCAGGGCGGCGAAGACTTCTTCCCCGTTTCCGGCGTAGAGACCCAGTGCCTGCCGGACGGAAGGGGTTTCCCCGTTGAGGAGTTGCCCCGCTCCCTGAACCCGAACGCCCGGCGGCAGCTCGCCGAGAGAAGAGTGTTCCGGAGAGAATCGTCCGTTCAGGAAAACCAGCCGGCAGGCCGAAGAGTCGGCTCCCGTCAGGGAGTCCAGGCCAACCGGGGAGGGCCGGGAATCCGTAGCGCCGGCATGAGCAAAGGCAGTCCGCGTCAGCGGCGTGAGGCTGGTAAAACGCCAGGCCTCATGGTGAGTGGTCGGGAATCCGTGCCGGGTGAAGCACCGGATCGCCGCCTGGCGCTTCTCAGTCAGCCAGGCAGGGTCGCGGTCCGACTGGCGGCGAGAAAAAGAGTCGAACTGGGACAGGTAGCGTTGCTGCTCGGGGGCCGATTCAGCCGGGTTTCGATTCATGCGTGTCTCTCAGCCGGTGTCACGGCAACCTGAGCTTCGATCCAACCGTAGCCCCTGGCTTCCAGTTCGAGGGCAAGATCCTTGTCCCCCGACTTGACGATCTCCCCGCCCGAAAGCACATGCACGCGATCGGGCACGATGTAGTTCAGCAACCGCTGGTAGTGAGTGATGACCACGATGGCGCGGTCGGGCCGGCGCAAGGCGTTGACGCCGTCGGCGACCGTCTTGAGGGCGTCGATGTCGAGTCCCGAGTCGGTTTCGTCGAGGATGGCCAGAGTCGGGTCGAGCACCGCCATCTGAAAAATCTCGTTTCGCTTCTTCTCGCCGCCCGAGAAACCCTCGTTGACGGAACGGCTGATGAAGCTCTGGTCCAGGTTCACCAGCTTGATTTTTTCCCGAACGACCTTCATGAACTCCATGGCGTCCAGCTCTTCCTCGCCCCGATGATTGCGGATGGCGTTCATGGCGGCTTTCAGGAAATAGACGTTGCTCACTCCAGGGATCTCCACCGGGTATTGAAAGGCCATGAAGACGCCTTCGCAGGCCCGCTCCTCGGGCTCCATGTCCAACAGGTCCCGGTCCCTGTAGAAAACCCTGCCCCGGGTCACTTCGAAACTTTCCCGGCCCGCCAACACCTGGGCCAGCGTGCTCTTGCCCGACCCGTTGGGACCCATGATGGCGTGCACTTCTCCCGAAGCCACTTCCAGGTTCACCCCTTTCAGAATCGGCTTCCCCTCCACTTCAACGTGCAAATCTTCGATCTTCAGCACCGCGTTCCCCTTCCTCCTTAGTCTGTCTCCCCACCGGCGCAGCTGAGCTGGACGGTTATCCGACGCTGCCCTCCAGGCTGACGCCCAGCAGCTTGCGAGCCTCGACCGCAAACTCCATGGGCAACTCGCGAAACACTTCCTTGCAGAAGCCATTCACGATCATGGAGACGGCATCTTCCGCCTCAATGCCTCGCTGCTTGCAGTAGAAAATCTGGTCTTCCCCGATCTTCGAGGTCGAGGCCTCATGCTCCATCTGAGCCGTGCTGTTCTTGACCTCGATGTAGGGAAATGTGTGGGCGCCGCAGGCGTCCCCCATGAGCATCGAGTCGCACTGGGAATAGTTGCGAGCCCCGGCAGCGCCCTTGAGGATCTTGACCGCCCCCCGGTATGTGTTCTGGCCATGGCCCGCCGATATCCCCTTGGAGACAATGGTGCTCCGGGTATCCCGGCCGATGTGGATCATCTTGGTTCCGGTGTCGGCCTGCTGGAAATTGTTGGTGACCGCCACCGAGTAGAACTCGCCGATTGAGCGATCCCCCTGCAGGAGACAGCTCGGATACTTCCAGGTGATGGACGAGCCCGTCTCCACCTGGGTCCAGGAGATCTTGGATTCCACTCCCCGGCACTTGCCCCGCTTGGTGACGAAGTTGTAGATGCCTCCCTTGCCCTCCTTGTCCCCGGGATACCAGTTCTGCACGGTCGAGTACTTGATTTGGGCCCGGTCCAGGGCTACCAGTTCGACCACCGCCGCGTGGAGCTGGTTCTCGTCCCTGCGGGGCGCCGTGCAGCCCTCCAGATAGCTCACGTAGCTGTCGTCGTCGGCAATGATCAGCGTGCGTTCGAATTGCCCGGTGTCCTTGGCGTTGATGCGGAAATAGGTGGAGAGCTCCATGGGGCAACGAACCCCCTTGGGGATATAGCAGAACGATCCGTCGCTGAACACGGCCGAGTTGAGCGTGGCAAAGAAGTTGTCGGTATAGGGAACCACCGAGCCCAGATACTGCTTCACCAGCTCCGGGTGGCTCTGGACGGCCTCCGAGAAGGAACAGAAGATAATGCCGAGCTCCGCCAGCTTCTCGCGAAAGGTGGTGGCCACCGAAACGCTGTCGAAGACGGCATCCACGGCCACGCCGCTCAGGCGCTCCTGCTCCTGCAGGGAAATCCCCAGCTTTTCGTAGGTCTGCAGCAGCTCGGGATCGACCTCGTCCAGACTCTTGGGGCCGTCCTTGCCGCTCTTGGGGGCGGCGTAGTAGATGATGTCCTGGTAGTCGATCGGCGGATAGTGGACATTGTGCCAAGCCGGCTCCTTCATGGTGAGCCAGTGCCGGTAGGCCCGCAGCCGCCACTCCAGCAGGAAGTCCGGCTCGTTCTTTCTGGCCGAGATGGTGCGAACGACCTCTTCGTTCAATCCTCGGGGAATGGCATCGGACTCGATGTCGGTGACGAACCCGTACTTGTACTCCTGGTTGGCCAGTTCCTGAATGGTTTCGTTGGCTGAAGGCATGTCGACTCCTTAAGCGTCGTCGCCGCTCGCCCGCCAACCGAAAGATGGAAGGTCGGCGCGTGCGGTGCTCAGGCGCGTGGATCTCCCCGCAACTGCACCAGTTGCGAGAAGTTCTCTTCTTGCTCCGCTCGGCTGCGAGCCGGATCTTTTTCCCGATTCGAGTTCGGCGCCCCCAGGCCGTGAAGGCTCATTTGGGCCACCGTCATCCGTCTCAGCATCTGCACCACGCTGTCACTGAGCAACTGGAGCGGACTCTTGATGGTGCATTTCTCGAACTGCAGACAGTAGCCCGTCTCCGATACGCAACTCGTCATGGAAAAGGGCCCTTCGATCGATTCGATCACTTCGGCAGCATTGATCAGGTGGGCAGGCCGACCCAGGGCGTAACCCCCGCGGGTCCCCTGATGCGAAACCACGATCCCGCTCTGCGCCATCCTCTGCAGCACCTTGGCCATCAGGTGCGGCGGGATGTTGTAGGACCGGGCGATTTCGCGCGCACTCCAGGCAACCCGGCCGGAACTCTGGGCCAGGTGGATGAGAGCCATCAGGGCATAGTCTGTTTTTTTTGAAAGTCTTAACATGGACGGCCCATATCGGACCAATTTGGTCCGGTTTAGCATCAGACATTATGCGGACTCCAGCGGCGGAAGTCAACCCTTATCAGTTAAGATTCGGCGGGTGGGTCCGTAGGGACAGCCTTCCGGATTGCCGCGGCGAGTTTGGCTTCCCAGCACCACAACCCACCGAAGAGCGGCAGTTCCCTTTGCCCGAAGGGGCACACGAGCGAAGGGAGGCCGGAGTGTTTGCCCCCCACCGGTTCGACTGCGGGCGGAGCCCTTGTCTCACCGACTCCCCCTCCAGGGGGGAGTGCTTGAGGCCAGCACAAGGCTTCCAGTAGAACACTGTCACTCCCCCCTTGAGGGGGAATCGCAGAAGCCGAGCCGGATGGCGAAGGCTGATGCGGTGGGGGACGGACGCCAGGGCGCCAAGCTGCGGCGCGGGAGATCCCTGGGTGCATCCGGATTACCGTGGGACTGTTGGCAATGGAGCACGAAAACTTGGTTGGTGTGTTGCATCCGGGTCACAGGGCCCGGCCGGGACGGATCCCCGGAACAAGCCTGTAAGGAACCGATTATCAACGGCTTGACCACAGACTCCCTCTTTTGGCAAGAGACTTGCTGACGCTGACAATGCCGGACGTACCTGTCCGGTCAGAAAGAAACCCACCTCATGGAATCCCAACAAACGCTGGCCGGCCCGATCGAATTTTCCGGCCCGGGCCTGCACACCGGCGAGTCGGTGCGAGTGAGAGTCGTGCCGGCTCCTCCCGACACCGGATTGAGGTTTCGCCGGGTGGATCTGGACGACTTCGAGATCGAGGCGGTGGTGCAAAACGTGGCCCGAGTGGCCTACGCCACTACCTTGATGAAGCAGGGAGTCCTGATTTCCACCGTGGAGCACCTGCTCTCCTCGCTCTACATCTTCGGTGTGGACAATGCTCTGATCGAAATCGACAACCTGGAAGTTCCTATTCTGGATGGGAGCGCCCTGGAGTTCGTGGAAGCGATCGCCCACACCGGGCTACAGCAGCAGTCGTCCCGGCGCCGCTATCTGAAAGTTAAAAAGGCCCTGGAGATCCAGGACCGTGACCGCAGCATCGCCGTTTATCCGTCCGACCGCTTGCAGATCAGCTACACCATCGACTTCGACCATCCCATGATCGGTCGACAGAGCTTCGACTTCGAGGCCTCGCCCGAGGTCTTCTCCAGGGAGGTGGCGCCGGCTCGCACTTTCGGTTTCTACCGGGAAGTGGAAGATTTGAGGAAAAAGGGTCTGGTTCGAGGAGGTTCTCTCGACAACGCCATTGTCCTGACCGATCAGGGTATCCTGAACGACATTCTGAGGTTCGACGACGAATTTGTCCGGCACAAGGTGCTGGACGGAATCGGCGACCTGGCATTGATCGGCAAGCCGCTGCTGGCTCGCGTAGTGGCCCACAAGGCAGGTCACGCCCTGCACACTCACCTGGTAACCCGCATCCTGAGCGATCCCTCCTGTTACAGTGAAACGACTCACCCGCCGCTGCGCAGTTGCGGCGGCGATACTGACCTCCCTCGTGAGAGTCAGTGCGTTTCAGCGTCCGGTTCCTGAGTCGCCGCCTACCGGAAGTGCCGAAGCCACCGATAGTCATTCACGGGGCGTAGCGTTGCCCCCCACCGGCTCGACGGCGGGCTTCGGTGTGGTCGAAGGAACGCCGCGTATGCCCCCCTCCGGTTCGACTGCGGGCGCAGCCCTTGTCTCACCGACTCCCCCTCAAGGGGGGAGTGATACTCGTGCGTCTTTTGCTGGCCTCAAGAATCACTCCCCCCTTGAGGGGGAGTCGCAGAAGCCGAGCCGCAGGCGAAGGCTGATGCGGAGGGGGGCAATCGCGACGTCGCAAAGCAGCGCCGAATGGCGAAGGCTGATGCGGTGGGGAGTGTGAAGCAGGGCCGGTCCTTGCCTGTCTTTCGGCGCCTCCTCTATACTGAGCCCTATGCTGGATCCGGTCTACATCCGAAATCACCCCGAGTTGGTGCGTCGAAAGCTGGTCCAGCGCCACACCCCGACGCCGCTGGAGGAGGTGGAGAACTTCGATCGGCAACGACGGCAGTTGCTGCAGGAGACCGAGCAGCTCAAGCATCGACGCAACCGCAACAACCAGGCCATTCCTGCCCTGAAGAAGGCGGGACAGGACGCCTCGGACAAGATTGCGGAAATGAAGGAGTTGTCGCTTCGGATCAAGCAGTTGGACGAAAAACTGCGGTCCTGCGAGGAACATCTCAAGAGCCTGCAGTTGGCCCTGCCCAACCTCCCTGACGACAGCGTCCCGGTCGGCGCCGATGCCTCCGAGAACGTCGAAATCCGGACCCACGGCCAAAAGCCCGACTTCGACTTTCAACCCCGTGCCCACTGGGACCTGGGAACCAACCTGGGCATTCTGGACCTGGAGCGCGCCGCCAAGATCGCCGGGGCCCGGTTCAGCCTCTACACGGGAGCGGGGGCCCGCCTGGAAAGGGCCCTGATCAACTTCATGCTGGACGTTCACACCCGGGAACACGGCTACCTGGAGGTGCTACCCCCCTTCATGGCCAATTCGACCAGCATGACGGGGACGGGTCAACTCCCCAAGTTCTCCGGCGATCTGTTCAAGTTGGAAGAAACGGATTACTGGCTGGTTCCCACGGCCGAGGTTCCGGTTACCAACATCTATGCGAGAGAAACGCTGCAGGCGGACCAACTGCCCATTCGGCTGACGGCCTATACTCCCTGCTTCCGCAGCGAAGCCGGCGCCCACGGCAAGGACACGAGGGGCCTCATCCGCCAGCACCAGTTCAACAAGGTGGAGCTGGTCAACTTCACCCGGCCCGAGAACTCCTATGCCGAGCTGGAAAACCTGACTCGGAGCGCCGAAGAAATCCTCCGCCGCCTCCAGCTCCACTACCGCGTGGTCACCCTCTGCACCGGCGATCTCGGATTCTCCGCGGCCAAGACCTACGATCTGGAGGTCTGGCTGCCGGGTCAGCAGGCCTACCGGGAGATTTCCTCCTGCAGCAACTTCGTGGACTTCCAGGCCCGCCGTTCCAACATCCGTTTCCGGCGGGAACGCGGGGCCAAGCCGGAATTCGTTCACACCCTCAACGGATCGGGTCTGGCCGTGGGACGCACCTGGGTCGCCCTGGTGGAAAACCACCAGCAATCGGACGGCAGCGTGGCGATACCCCCCGACCTCCAGCCCTACCTGAACGGATTGGAAAGAATTGTCCCGGGTCACCCCGGCCTGGGTTGATCCGATTCCGATGGCTCGTCACGGGCGCCTCTCCGCGACGGAGAGAAGTCATTCTTCATGTCCCTTCGCGGTCCTTCGCGCCCCCTCGTGGACAACTCTTTTGACCCCGGGCCGGATCACTCCACCAGCACCAGCGGTTCGCCCGCGTTGACCGCCTGGCCCTCCGCCACCCGAACGGCCCGAATCCTGCCCGATTTGGGAGCCCCCAGCTCGTTCTGCATTTTCATGGCCTCTACCACAACCAGCCCCTGCCCTTGGCGTACTTCTTCTCCCTCGGCCGTCAGGATCCTGACCACTTTCCCGGGCATGGGGGCCGACACGGCCACGGGTCCGGCGGCTTCCGTCCTCCCGGAGGCCGAGGGGCTGTCCCGTCGCGGGTCGACCAGACCCACCTGGAAACTCTCTCCATCTACGATCACCTGAAATCCACCGGCATTCGGACTCACGCTGACATCGTGGGATCGGCCCTCCAGAATCAGGGAAAAAGCATCTTCCGACAACTGTGAGACGTCGACTTCAAGCATTTTCCCACCGAGCTCCACCCGGGCGCCACTCTCGGAACGTTCCAGGCGCAGCTTTCGGCGCCGCCCCTCCAGCACCAGCTCGTAAGTGGCTACGACCCGCTCCACCGGGCGCCTCCCCTCTTCCGCTCGAAGCCTATCTCCGCAGCCCGTTCCAGCGCCCCCACAACTTCCACGGGCTTTCCTGCGGGTCGGCGCGGCCGGTGTTCGAGGCTCGACCCCGGCTGGCATAGAGGGCGGCGCCAATAGCCGCCACCTCCCGCAACTCTTCCCGGCCGGCCAGAGACCGGTCGGGACGATAGAACTTTTCGATGAAGTCGGTGCTCAGCTCCGCCGACAGAAATTTCGGATGGGCAAGGATGGTCCGGAAGAAGGGGATGGTCGTCTTGATCCCCGAGATCCGGTACTCGGCCAAGGCCCGATCCATGCGGCTGACGGCCTCGGAGCGGGTTTCCGCCCAGGTCACCAGCTTGGACAGCATCGGATCGTAAAATACGGGCACTTCCCACCCTTGGTAGATACCACTGTCTTCGCGGACGCCGGGGCCGGAGGGCTGCCGCAAGCTCCGGATCAGCCCCGGCGAAGGGAGAAAACCCTTCTCGGGATCCTCGGCATAGATTCGGCATTCCAGCGCGGCGCCGCGCCAGGAGACTTCTTCCTGATTCAATCCCAGGGGTTGTCCAGCGGCAATCTGAATCTGTTTTCTCACCAGGTCCAGCCCGGTGACCATCTCGGTGACGGGGTGCTCGACCTGGAGGCGGGTGTTCATCTCCAGGAAATAAAAGTCCTGTCGCTCATCCACCAGGAATTCGACGGTTCCGGCATTGCGGTATCCGCACGCCTGAGCCATGCTGACGGCGGCCCGGCCCATCCTGTCCCGCAAGGCCTCGGTCATGACCGGCGAAGGACACTCCTCGATGACTTTCTGATGGCGCCTCTGGATGGAGCACTCCCGCTCTCCCAGGTGAAGGGTGTTGCCGTGACTGTCGGCCAGGACCTGAAACTCGATATGGCGGGGGCTCTGGAGGTATTTCTCCAGGTAGACCGCCGCATCCCCGAAAGCGCTCCGAGCTTCGGAGCTGGCGTCCCGCAGGGCCGAGGCCAAGTGGTCGGGAGAGGTCACCAGCCTCATCCCCTTTCCCCCTCCACCGGCCGCCGCCTTGACCAGGATCGGGAAACCGATGTCCCGGGCCGCCCGTTCCGCTTCCGTGCTATCTCCGAGCTGCGGTCCGGTGCCCGGCACCACCGGCACCCCTGCCTGTGCGGCCAATCTTCGGGCAGCCGTCTTTTCCCCCATCAACTCCATGGCTCTCGGTGGAGGACCGATGAAGCAGATCCCGCGGTCCTGACAGCGGCGGGCGAATTCGGCGTTTTCGGACAGAAACCCGTAACCGGGATGGATGGCTTCGGCGCCGCTGGCCTCGGCCGCCTGCAGGATCCTGTCCATATTCAGATAGCTTTCCACCGAAGGAGAAGCACCCAGCCCGTGAGCCTCGTCAGCCAGACGCACGTGCAGGGCCGCACGGTCGCAATCGGAATAGACCGCCACGGTTGCGATATTCATCTCGCGGGCGGTACGCATGACGCGGACAGCGATCTCACCCCGGTTGGCGATCAGGATCTTCGAGAACATGGTCGCAGATGGCACGGCTGCTCAAGGGAGCCGGGCAACGAACGCCTCCACCCGCCTTCGGGAGGCGGGGTTCAGAGGGAATTGCCGAGCGAACAGAGGCTCCAGCGATTCCACATCGGAGGCCTTCCCGGCCGGCAGTTTCAGGAAAAAGTTCAGATAGGATCGGTGGACCCCGGGGAATCGGGCCTTCAGATAAAGGTGGCCGGCAAGAAGGGCGGCATTCTTGCGGACCCTCGACTCCATGGAGTCCCGGTTGGAGGGGCTGGAGGAACCGGGAAAGACCGCCAGCGCGTCGGTGGAACGGCGCGTCGTTTCATAGAGCAGCACGAAAAAGGAGTGCATTGCCTCCTGACGGCTCTCCGGCAGTGGGGTCAGAACGTGAAACAGAACCTCGCCGCCCTGTTCCACCGGCACGCCCAGCCCCCTCCCCTTCATCACCGGAGTCAGGAACACCTTGAATTGGGTCACTTCGGACCTGGAAGCCCACGGCTCCAGGATGCTCATGCCCTGTGACTTCCAAAAGCTGGTGAACCACTGCATGCCTTGTTGGTCCCACTCGGTTCGGGCCTCGCGATAAAGCATGTAGAAACGCGAGAGCTCCTCCTCCAGGCAGCCGGCGAACCGCTTGGCAAACGCCCGCTCCTGGGGGGCTTGAAAGTGGTTTCTGAAGACCGGAATCAACCTGCGGCTGTTGCCGAACATCAAGGGTTCCTTCCTGCGTTGGCCCTTGGGGCCGACCGGAACGGTCCGGGTGCGGAAATCGTAGTCGATCAGGGCCAGGGCCTGCTTGAAGGAGGAAAGGTCGTCCGCCAGAAAGGGTGCCTGGATCAGAAAGCGAAGACGGGGGCGTTGCCGGTAAGGCTGCTCCAATGCCGCGGCCTCCCGATCCAGCCGAGTCTCCCCCACCTCCAGGTCGCGCTTGGCCTGGCCCATCCGCCGAACGTAGTCCTCGGAGAAAAGATTGAAGCGGTCCCCCGGAAGGTTGAAGTGGGCCAGGGTGTGGTAGATCACGTCCAGGTTGGGGTCGGAAAGTATCTTTATCCGGCTGGAGTCGAAGGCAAAAAGCGGCCGAAAGCCCCAGACCAGCACGCTCGCCAAGGCCAGAGGCGCCAACAGGCCAAACTTTTTTCCGCGGGTCATCTTCAAGCACCGGCGAGGTTTACCTGAAACAAACGCCTGCGCCTGGTGGCTGGAAACCGGTTCAAAGTCACGCAAGGGCAGATCGTTTTTTGATATGGATGCACAGGATTTTTCTGGAGACGGTGGGCTTGCAGTCCTAAACATCCGCAAGTCCGTACGCGATCATCGCCGGAGTCAGCCTCGTGTGCAGCAGCGTCGCGTCCTGATTATCCTGTGCATCCATGTTCAATTTATAATCCTTCTCGATTGACCTGCCCCACTGCGGGCACGGCTAACCTCTCTCCACCCTTCCCACTTCACACTTCACACTTCAAACTTCACTAAAGAGGAATGTTCCCATGCTTCTTCGGAGGTGTCGTGTCGCGCTTGTTCTCCAGCATCGCCAAGGCGCTGATCAACTTTCGACGGGTTTCACGCGGGCGAATCACCTCGTCGACAAAGCCCCGTCCTGCCGCGACGTAGGGATTGGCGAACTTCTCCCGGAATTCCTCGACCCGCCGAGCCGTTTCCGCCTCCAGATCGGCGGCCGCCGCCAACTCCTTGCGATAGACGATCTTGACGGCGCCCTCGGGGCCCATCACTGCAATCTCGGCAGTGGGATAGGCGAGATTGACGTCGGTACGCAGATGCTTGGAGGCCATCACGCAGTAGGCCCCCCCGTAGGCCTTCCGGGTAATCACCGTGATCTTGGGGACGGTCGCCTCGGCAAAGGCATAGATCAACTTGGCCCCATGCTTGATAATCCCCCCAAATTCCTGCGAGGTCCCGGGAAGAAACCCGGGGACATCCTCAAAGCAGATGAGCGGGATGTTGAAGGCGTCGCAAAACCGGACAAACCGGGCGGCCTTGATGGAAGCGTCGATGTCCAGGCATCCGGCCAGGACCGCCGGCTGGTTGGCCACGATTCCCACCGGACGACCTCCCAACCGGGCAAATCCCACCACGATATTGCGGGCGAAGAGCGCCTGGACTTCCAGGAAGTGTCCGTCATCCGCCACCGCGCCGATGATCTCCTTGACGTCGTAAGGCTGATCGGACTCGGCCGGAATCAGGCTGTCGAGCCTCGCTTCGGAGCGGTCCACGGGATCCCGGGTCTCCTTGCGCGGAGGGCTCTCCATGTTGTTGGAGGGGAGATAGGAGATCAGGTCCCTGATGAAACGGCAGCATTCCCGATCGTCCTCGACGGCGAAATGGGCCACGCCGCTCTGTGAGTTGTGGGTCATGGCCCCCCCAAGCTCTTCCTTCGAGACCTCTTCGTGGGTCACCACCTTGATCACTTCAGGGCCGGTGATGAACATGTAGCTGCTCTGCTTGACCATGACCACGAAATCGGTGATGGCGGGTGAGTAGACGGCTCCCCCGGCGCAGGGACCCATGATGGCCGAGATCTGGGGGACGACCCCCGACGCCAGGGTATTGCGCAGGAAGATGTCGGCATAGCCGGCCAGCGAGACCACGCCCTCCTGGATTCTGGCCCCCCCGGAGTCGTTGAGACCGATGATGGGGGCGCCGGCCTTCATCGCCAACTCCATCACCTTGCAGATCTTGGCCGCGTTGGTCTCCGAAAGGGAACCGCCGAAGACGGTAAAATCCTGGGCAAAAACGTATACCAGCCTCCCGTCGATGCGGCCGTGACCCGAGACCACCCCATCTCCTAGGATCTCCTGGCCCTCCATCCCGAAATCCTGGCAGCGGTGCTTCACGAATTTGTCCATCTCCTGAAAGGACTCCGCGTCCAGCAGGAGATCGATGCGCTCGCGGGCACTCATCTTGCCCGCGGCGTGCTGCCGCTCCAGGCGCTTCTTGCCCCCGCCGGACTCGGCCAGCCGATTGAGTCGCTGAAGATCTTCCAATGGGGACTTCCCGGGAGTGGGGGGTGGATGGGTGGACAAGCGGCGGCTCCCTGGCTTGATCGCAGGCAGCTATTCTAACGTATCGCTTACGACATTCGAATAACTGCTTTGGTTTCCGGCCTGGTCCGCGGCCGTGACCCGATAGGAATAGACAGGACCCTTTTGGAGGTCCCGGTCCTCGTAGGAGGTCCGTTGGGTGGCCGTGGTGGTGAGGGGTTGGAACTCGCCCGGGCCTTGACGCCGGAAAACATGGTAGCCGGCCAGATCGGCTTCGGAGTTGGGAAGCCAGGCCAGGCTCAGGAACTCCCGGCCCGCCACCAGGGTGAGTTGCCGCGGGGGGCCGGGTGGGTACAGGTCCCGGTGGAACAAGGTGGCCTCCTCCGAGTCCCGGCTCTCCACCCGTCCTCGATCGGTTTCCAGCAGCGCACGCACCCGGTAGAGGTAAGTCTTACCCAGACGGGCCGACCCATCCCGGTAGGAGGTCCCGGCTACCGGAGTCGAATTGAGGGGACTCCCGGTGGAACGGCTCTCGGATGAAGTGCGGTAGAGGTTGAATGCCACTCCGGCAGCCACCGGAGATCCATCGATATTGGTGGAGGACGGCGCCCAGGAAACCTCGACAAACGCTTCGGCAGGGTTCAGGCTCGGCCTGCCGGGAGGATGCGGGACCGGCTGCAGCCACAGGGTGGCGATATTGGAAAGCCCCGCCGTCTGCCCCTTCCGATTGAAGACCTTGACGGCATAGCTGAACTCTCCCTCCAACACCTCGGAAAAGTCCCGGCCCTTCAGGCGATCTCGGATGCTCCTATTCTCCTCCCGCCCCCGGGCAGGCTCGGTCTTCAATACCCGCCAGAGATCCAAGTCTCCCGGGGCCGGCCTGGCACCCGCAGCCGAGGAGGGTTCCCGGATCGACCGATAGATCTCGATCGAGGCCAGTGTGGTGGCTGCGCTGCCGTCGGTGTTCAAGTGAGGCAACGTCCAGCTGAGCATCACCTCCGCCCCCTGCTGCCGGGCCGTCAGGTCCGCGATTGGTTGGGGAATACGGATCAACGGAGGCAGCGGCTCTCCAATCTTTCCGCAGGCCGAGGTCAGGAAAAGAAATAGGAGAATACTGCCCAAACGCAGGTTTGGGCCGGAAGATGTAGTTATGGTCATGGGCAGGGACGGGAAAGGCAATGGACGAGGTTAGCTATTTTTGGGAGCGGCGCCCCGCCGACGCCGCCTTGGCGTCCCGGGAAAATCTATCGGAAAATCCTATCCCCGCGGCAGTGTCGTGGTTGAGGGGAGAGCGGCGTAGCCGCGGTTGACGCAGGATGGCCGAGGTGACGTTTCCTACGGGTCTTCCTTATAGAGCAGCGTAGCTGCGGCTTAGGGTAGCCCCGGGCGGAAGCCCGGGGTCGTATGGACCCGGCGCTGTAGCAGCCGCGTAGGCGGCGGATCAGGGGCACCGGTCGCGAACGGAGTGCCCGCCGAAGAGATGCCAAGCACGCTCCTTTTCAACTAAGCCACGACCGAGCCATTCCCCACGGCGCAGCTTAAAGGATGTATCGGGTCAGGTCCTGGTCATCCACGATGGAGGCCAGCATCTTCTGTACGTACTCCTCGTCGATGGTGATGTCTTTCGGTTTCAGATCCGGCCCCTCGAAAGAGATCTCGTCCAGGAGTTTTTCCATGATGGTTTGCAGCCGCCGGGCCCCGATGTTTTCGGTCCGCTCATTGACCAGGGCGGCAAACCCGGCAATGCTGCGGGTCGCTTCCTCGGTGAAGCAGAGCTTGATTCCCTCGGTTTCCATCAGGCCCACGTACTGTTTGATCAGTGCGCTCTTGGGTTCCGTCAGGATGCGCACGAAATCCTCGACGGTGAGCGTATCCAGCTCCACTCGGATGGGGAACCGGCCCTGAAGTTCGGGAATGAGGTCGGACGGCTTGCTGACGTGAAAGGCGCCCGCCGCCACAAACAGGATGTGGTCGGTCCGCACGATGCCATAGCGGGTATTCACCGTAGTCCCTTCCACGATGGGGAGAATATCCCGCTGCACGCCTTCGCGGCTGACATCGGGGCCGTGCCCCCCCTCCCGTCCGGCGATCTTGTCGATCTCGTCGAGGAAGATGATGCCGTTCTGCTCCACCCGGTCCACCGCCAGGCGAGTCACCTGATCCATATCGATCAGTTTCTGCTCCTCCTCCTGAATGAGATGGTCCATGGCGTCGGCAACGGGCATCTTTCGTTTCTTGGTCTTCTGCCCGAAGATGCCCGGCAGAATGTCCTTGACGTTGATGTCCATTTCCTCGATGCCGGAGCTGGAAATGATCTCGAAGGCCGGCAAGCTTCTCTCGCGGGTCTCCACCTCCACCATGCGTTCATCCAGCTTGCCGCCGCGCAACTGTTCCCGAAGCTTCTCCCGAGTCTTGGCGAAGGTCTCCTGAGCCCTTGCCTTTTCCTCGGCAGAGGCTGAATTGCGGGCCGACTGCGGAACGGGGGGAAGCAGCAGGTCGAGAACCCGCTCCTCCGCGTTCTGCTCAGCCTTGTCGGCCACATCCTCCAGCTTTTCCTCTCGCACCAGGTCGATGGCGATTTCCACCAGGTCACGGATCATGGACTCGACGTCACGACCGACGTAACCCACCTCGGTAAACTTGGAGGCTTCCACTTTCAGAAACGGTGAGTTGGCCAGCCTCGACAAGCGCCGGGCAATCTCGGTCTTGCCGACGCCTGTGGAGCCGATCATGATGATATTCTTGGGCACGACCTCCTCGGCCATGTCCTCGGGGAGCTTTTGCCGTCGAATGCGGTTGCGGAGGGCGATGGCCACCGCCCGCTTGGCGGCCTTCTGCCCAACCACATGCTTGTCCAGGTGGGCCACGATCTGCCTGGGAGTCAACTCATCCAACGCTTCCACCTGATCCTCCGATTCCACCGCTCCAGGCAAGTAAATGACCATATTCCCCTCACAGCTCCTCGATGGTCGTCGACGAGTTGGTGTAGATGCAGATGCCGGCGGCAATCTTCAGGGCTTCGGCGGCAATCTCCGCGGCCGACAGTTCGGAGTGCCTGACCAGAGCTTGAGCGGCGGCCAGCGCGATGGGTCCGCCGGAACCGATGGCCGCGATGGCATCGTCTGGCTCAATCAGATCGCCGTTGCCACTGACCAGGAAAATCCGTTCCTTGTCGGCCACTATCAGCAACGCCTGCAGGTGGCGCAGGACCCGGTCGGTCCGCCATTCCTTGGCCAACTCCACGGCCGCCCGGGCCAGATTACCCCGAAACTCCTCCAGCTTGGCCTCGAAACGGGTAAACAAGGCAAAGGCGTCGGCCGTGGACCCGGCAAATCCGGCCAGAACCTGGCCATTGTAGAGGCGGCGGAGCTTCCGGGCGCCCTGCTTGATCACCGTCTCCCCGAGGGTGACCTGGCCATCGGCAGCCAGAGCGGTACGCCCGCTTCTTCGTATGCAAACGACGGTGGTGCCTTTGATCAATGCCGCTCCCATAAATGCCCGCTCTACTTTTTGGAAGGGGATGAAAACAGGGTGTCCGACAGGTCGGCGTTGATCTGCGCAGAGGAAAGCTGTGTCTCCAAGGCCTTGTACCCGTTGGAATTCAAAATGACGGTGAAGGGAATTCTGACACCGTCGATCTCGTGGTAGTTGTGAAAGAACTTCTCGTCTTCGGTGGCCCAGCGCTTGCCGCGGGGAGGGGATTCATACTCCATCCTTACGGGCAGGTGGGTGCTGGAGTTGACGAAGATCCTGACCTTGTCTCCCGAGGTATCCATGATCTGAACCCCGTCCAACTGCTCCAGGTGGGTCCGCGATTTTCCCAGATAGCGTACCTTCAGGCCCTTCTCCCGAAGCCGGAACCTGAGAATGTGGTCCAGGTCGTGCCTCGTGTCGATGCGGTAGTTGCGAAGCTCTTCCTCGGTCTGGGTCTTGACGTTCTTGTACTCGATCTTCCAACCCTGCTCGCCGTCGTTGATGTGGACGATCCGGGCTTTCTTGCCAAACTCCACCCGCCGTTTCCAGGGGGGCGCCACCACCGTGCGAAATTCGTTGGAGCCCCGTAGAACGTCCCGGCGAAACTGGTAGAACTTCCCTTTGCGGACGATGTTTTGGGCCATCAAGTAGGCTTCCCCTCCGAGAGCCTCCACGGTCTTGTTCAGAATCTCCCTGGCTCTTTCCTCCGATCGGCGCAGGAAATCGGATTGCCCCGGCAGCGGACCCGGCGCCGCCAAAAGGAAAAGCACGGCCGTCGCAACCGTGACCCCCGTGCGCCGCAACATCAACATTCGAGATTGCTTAAGACTCATGAAAAAAGTGTAGCCTTTGAAGTGTGAAGTTTGAAGGATGAAGTTTGAAATATGAAGGATGAAGTTTGAAGTTTGAAGGGGGACGGGTGGTCAGTGGAGGGTTTCGGGAACAGGCAAGCACCTGATGAACTGACTGTGCTTGTTTGAATGACTGCGCCGAGACCGACAGGATGCTTTCCGTGTGGATCACATAACTATCCACACGCCACCCTTCAAACTTCACACTTCTAACTTCAAACTTCGCACTCCACTCTCCACCATTCACCCTTCATCCTTCAAACTTCATCCTTCAAACTTCAAACTTCTCTACGCCACCACCCAGCTCCTCAGCAAGTCGTCCAGCCGGCGGGTGGACAGCGGTCCGGCATCGGCCAGGCGCTTGATTTCCAGGGTGATCTCCCGCAGCTCGGCGTCTCCGAAGTGCAGTCCCAGTTCCTGCGCCCGGTTCTGAATGGCGTTCTTGCCGGTCAGACGGTGGCCGATGCTGATGGTTCGCTCCATGCCGAAATCTTGAGGATCGATGGGCTCATAGGCTCCGGGGTTGAGCATGACGGCCTTGGTGTGCATCCCCGCCTTGTGGGTGAAGCTGGTTTCTCCGGTGATGTAGTTGTTGAAAGGAATCTGGATTCCCACGATTTCAGCGACCATCCGGTCCAGGCGATGCAGTTGATCCAACCGGTACTTGGTGACCAGGTCCCGATCGTAGGAGTAGAGTCGGGCAATCAGCCCTCCCAAGGGGGTGATGCCGTTGCGCTCCCCGATTCCCAACACGCTGGTGTCGATATGGGTGGCCCCCGCCTCCAGGGCCGTGAAGCTGTTGGCGATGGCGCAGCCGCTGTCGTTGTGTCCGTGAAACTCGATGTCGGCCTTGAGGCGCTTCTTCAGTTCCGACACCAGGATATAGAGCTGACGGGGGGTGGCCACGCCCACGGTGTCGGCCAGTCCGACCCGGTCCACGCCGAGTTCGTCCACGGCCTGGTAGACCCTGAGCAGGTCCTCTTCTTCGCTTCTAAAAGTATCTTCGCTGGAAAACCGGACCTCGCAGCCCGACTGCTTGATAAAGTCGATCACCACTCGAGCGCTTTCGATGATCTCGTCAATCGTCTTGCCATGGCTGAAACGGCGCAGATAGGAGGAGGTGCCAAAAAGGATGTCGACGCCGTCCACCCCGGTGGCCACCGCCTTGCGCGCGTCGTCCATGTGGCAGCGAGTGTGGGTCAGGATCTTGCAGTTCAAGCCCAGGCCGGCGATGGTCTTGCAGTCCTCGAAGGACTGGGGAGAAGCCGCCGGTGACGTCAGCTCGATGTACTCCACCCCGAACGCGTCCAGCGCCCTGGCGATCCGGATCTTCTCCTCGATGGTGTAATGGGCCTTGGCGAACTGCTCGCCTTCCCGAAGCGTGGAGTCGATCACCGAGAAGGATTGAATGGACATGAACAGACCTCTTTCCGTGAATATCCGGCAGCGGGCCAAAAAAAAGGTGAGAGCGCCGCTCTCACCGATGTCCCAGCTCACTGGCTCGTCATCCTGATAGCGCTCCACCCGCGTTCTGCCGGGTGACAGTTGAAGGATTCTTCATCCCTTCAACCAACCCTTCGACGGCCATCGCCAAAGGGTTTCGGCGGCGTCCCCTTTCCCGCGGGTTCGTCGATGCTGGCCACCTCCCCCACGCTACTCTTGGCCCGCCGCTCCTCTATCGCCTTGTCCTACCCTCTCCATTGTATGGCAAAAACAGCAAATGTCTCAGGCTTTTTGGCTCACCTGCACCCGAATCAGGGCCCGCTGCAGGCTGGTTCCGGCCCTGAGGAAATCGGTGTCGGGATCCTGCAGGTTCGACAGCCGCTTCCGGGCCCGCTCCATGGAGGCCTGGGCCCGCTCCCGATCCACTTCCTCGGCCCGCTCGGCCCGTTCGGCCAGGACGATCACCTGGTCGGACAATACCTCGCAATAGCCCCAGGTCACTGCCAGGTAGCTGGTGCGATCCCCCTGGCGATAGGACAGCTCGCCGATATCCAACTCCGTCATCATGGGGGCATGGCCGGGCAGAATGCCCAGGTAGCCGTTCTTGCCCGGGACCTGGGCTTCCTCCACCTCCTCGGAGAGAACCAGGCGTTCGGGGGAGACCACCGAGAGCTTGAAGGTCGAGTCCGCCATGGGAATCAGGCCGCCTTCCGGGCCTTTTCGGCCTTTTCCAGTGCTTCGTCGATGCCGCCCACCATGTAGAAGGCCTGTTCCGGCACCTCGTCGTGGCGGCCGTCCACGATTTCCTGGAAGCCTCGGATGGTTTCGCCTACCGGTACGTACTTCCCTTCCAACCCGGTAAACTGGGTAGCCACGAAGAAGGGCTGAGAGAGAAAGCGTTGAATCTTTCTGGCCCGGGAGACCGTCAACTTGTCTTCCTCGGAAAGCTCGTCGATGCCCAGGATCGCGATAATGTCCTGCAGATCCTTGTACTTCTGCAGGATGAGCTTGACGTCTCTGGCGGTGTTGTAGTGCTCGTCCCCGATGATGCGGGGATCCAGGATGCGCGAGGTGGAATCCAGCGGATCCACGGCCGGGTAGATCCCCAGCTCGGCAATCGAGCGGGAGAGGTTGGTGGTGGCGTCCAGGTGGGCGAAGGCCGTGGCCGGGGCCGGATCGGTATAGTCGTCGGCCGGCACGTAGATGGCCTGAACCGAGGTGATGGAGCCTTTCTTGGTCGAGGTGATGCGCTCCTGCAGCTCGCCCATCTCGGTCGCCAGGTTGGGCTGGTAGCCCACGGCCGAGGGCATGCGGCCCAGCAGGGCCGAGACTTCCGAGCCCGCCTGGGTAAACCGGAAGATGTTGTCGATGAAGAGGAGAACGTCCTGCCCCTCCTCGTCCCGAAAGTATTCGGCCACGGTCAGGCCGGTCAACCCCACCCTCAGCCGGGCTCCGGGCGGCTCGGTCATCTGGCCGTAGACCAGCGCCGCCTTGTCGATGACTCCGGACTCGGTCATTTCCAGCCAGAGGTCGTTGCCCTCGCGGGTGCGTTCTCCAACCCCCGAGAACACCGAGAAACCGCCGTGCTTGGTGGCGATGTTGTTGATCAGCTCCTGGATGATGACCGTCTTCCCCACGCCCGCTCCGCCGAACAGCCCGATCTTGCCGCCCCGGAGGTAGGGCTCCAGCAGGTCCACCACCTTGATGCCGGTCTCGAACATCTCCAGGTTGGTATCCTGATCGTCGAAGAGGGGGGCCGGCCGATGAATGGGATAGCTCTGGGAGGCGCCGATGGGTCCCTTCTCGTCGACGGGTTCTCCAATGACGTTCACGATGCGTCCCAGCATCTCCCGGCCCACCGGAACCGAGATGGGAGCCCCGGTATCGATGGCCTTCATGCCTCGCACCATGCCGTCGGTGGGCTGCATCGAGACCGCACGCACCCGACTCTCTCCCAGGTGCTGCTGCACCTCGGCAATCACATCGATGGGATCGGGAACGTCAAAACCCTCGCTGGTGATTCGGACGGCGGAGTAGATGGGGGGCAGCTTCTGCTCCTCGAAAGCCACGTCCACAACCGGACCGATCACCTGAACCACACGGCCAATGTTCATCGCTTGTCTCCCTTCCTGGAATTGGGGCCATCTCCAAGCCGTAGCTCCACCAGGCCCTGATTCCCTTCAGCTCGTGAATTTCGGATTGCAGAATTGAGGCAATACCCGTTGTCCTTACCCTCATTCAACAATCACAAGAGCCCTTTGCAAAATTCGGCAGCGGGACGTTTATCGGTAATGGCCACAAAAGGCACAAAAAAAATTATTTGTGCTTTTTGTGGTTAGACAGCATTTTTCACCAGGTCGCACCCGATATTGAAAAAGGCAGAACCTCAGGTTTACCGGCAAGATGTCCTGCCCCGCTGCGAATCTTGCAAAAACCTCAGAAATCAAAAATCAACAATTCACTCTAGGTCAGAGCGGCGGCGCCGCTCACCACCTCGATAATCTCCTTGGTAATTCCCGCCTGGCGAGCCCGGTTCATGGTGAGGGTCAGCGACTCGATCATCTCCACCGCGTTGTTGGTGGCGGCGTCCATGGCGGTCATCCGGGCGCCGTGCTCGGCCGCGGAAGACTCCAGCAGGGCCCGAAAGACCTGGACTTCGACATGCCTGGGCATAAGGGTGTTGAGAATCACGGCCGCGGGCTGCTCGTAGATGTAGTCGACCGGACTCTGCTCCGGAGACAGCGCGATCGGCGGAATGGGCAGCAGCCGCTCCACCGCGATCCGCTGCTGGATGACCGACTTGAACTCGTTGTAGAGCAGGTAGACGGCGTCGCGCTCTCCGGACAGGAACTGGGAAACCAGCTTGCCGGTGATCTGGCGGGCGTGGGCGTACTCGACCCGTTGAAAGAGGTTGACCTGCCGGTGCCGGATGGGGGTGGTGCGTTTGCCGAAGTATTCCAGGCCCTTGCGCCCGACGCAGAACAGGTCGAGCGAACGGTCGCCCTTTTCCCGGATGAATCCTTCCGCCGCCTTCACGATGTTGGCGTTGAAGGCGCCGCACAGCCCCTTGTCGGCGGTGACCACCACCAACTGAATGCTCTTTTCCTCCCGCTCTTCCAGAAGGGGATGCCGCCGGATCTCGGAGCGGGCCATCAGGCTCCTGACCACCTCGAGGATTTGGCCGGCGTAGGGCCGGGCTCTCAAGATGGCCTCCTGGGCTCTCCTCAGCTTGGCGGCGGAGACCATCTTCATGGCCTTGGTGATCTGCTGGGTGTTGCGGACCGAGCGAATGCGGCGCCGGATGTCCAGGACGTTGGGCATGTTCCCCTCAGGCAGCGCTCGAACCCGGCTGCGTCTTTTCGGCAGCGAATTTCCGGCCGAACTCATCCAGGACAGTCTCGAGTTCCGCCCTCAGCGAATCGTCGAGCTGCCCCTGCTCCAGAATCCTGGCTCCCAGGGAGGGATGGTGGGTGTCCAGAAAATGGTAGAGCGCCTCCTCGAAGGCCCCGCAGTCGGCAACCTCCAGGGAATCGAGATAGCCGTTGGTGGCGGCGTAGATTGTGATGACCTGCTTGTCAACCGGCAGGGGTGCGTACTGGCCCTGCTTCAGCACCTCGACCAATCGCTGCCCGCGGTTGAGCTGGGCCTGCGATGCCTTGTCGAGGTCGCTTCCGAACTGGGCGAAAGCCGCCAGCTCGCGGTATTGGGCCAGTTCCAGCCGCAAGGTCCCCGCGATCTGGCGCATGGCCTTGATCTGAGCGCTGCCTCCCACGCGGGAGACCGACAGCCCCACGTTGATGGCAGGCCGGATGCCCGAGTGAAAGAGGTCGGCTTCCAGGTAGATCTGTCCATCGGTGATCGAAATCACGTTGGTGGGGATGTAGGCGGAAACGTCTCCGGCCTGGGTCTCGATAATCGGCAGGGCCGTCAGTGACCCGCCTCCCTGAGAATCGTTCAGCTTGGCCGCCCGCTCCAGCAGGCGGGAGTGCAGGTAGAAGACGTCGCCCGGATAAGCCTCCCGGCCCGGCGGGCGCCGCAGCAGCAGCGAGATCTCCCGGTAGGCGGCCGCGTGCTTGGAGAGGTCGTCGTAGATGCAGACCGTGTGCCGCCCGCTGTCGCGGAAATATTCACCGATGGCGCAGCCGGCGTAGGGGGCCAGGTACTGCAGGGGAGCCGGCTCGGAGGCGGAGGCCGACACCACGATGGTGTAGTCCATGGCGTCGTTGTCCACCAGGGTCTGAACCACCTGGGCGATGGTGGAGCGCTTCTGGCCGATGGCCACGTAGATGCAGATGACGTCGCCGTCCTTCTGATTGATGATCGTGTCCACGGCCACGGCCGTCTTTCCGGTCTGGCGGTCGCCGATAATGAGCTCCCGCTGCCCCCGTCCGATGGGGATCATGGAGTCGATGGATTTGAGCCCCGTCTGCAAGGGCTGCTTGACGGGCTCGCGGTCCACGATTCCCGGCGCGATGCGCTCGACCGGATTGAGACGATCGGTTGGAATGGGCCCCTTGCCGTCGACCGGCTGCCCCAGGGGATCCACCACACGGCCGACCATGGCTTCTCCCACCGGAACCGCCATGATCTTCCTGGTCCGCTTCACCAGGTCGCCTTCCTTGATTTCGGAAGCCTCTCCCAGCAGCACCGAGCCTACCTGGTCCTCCTCCAGGTTGAGCGCCATGCCGGAAATCCCGTGGGGGAACTCCAACAGCTCGCTGTACATCACTTTTTCCAGGCCGTGGATCCGGGCGATGCCGTCCCCGACCGAAATGACCGTTCCCACTTCGCTGACCACCGGACCCGCGTCGAACTCCTCGATCTGCGCCCGAATGATCTGACTGATCTCTTCCGCCTTGATTCCCATCGGGTTCTCTCCCTGGCTCAGTTCAACCCTGCGTGCTGAGACGCTCCCTCATCTGCTGCAACTGCTGTCGAACCGAACCGTCGTAGATGGTGTCGCCCACACGCGCGATGACTCCACCCAGGATATGCGGGTCGGTGCGGAAGTGGAGCTGGACCCGCTTGCCGCTGAGCTGCTCCAGGACCCGTGTCAACTGGTCCCGAAGCGGCTGGCCGATCTGGGTCGAGGTGGTCACCCCGACTTCCACGATCCCCAGGCGATCCCGGACCCCCCGCCGAAACGCTTCCAGCATCTCCTTGAAATGACCCATCCGGTCGCGCTCGACCAGGACGTGAATGAAATTGCCGGTCGTCTTGCAGAAATCCAGCCTGGCAAGCAGTTGCCTCGTGGCGGCCTTTTTTCTGACCGCGCTGATGGCGGGGTCCTCGTAAAATGCCGACAGTTCCCGATTGCCATCGAGCAACCGCCCGAACTGCTCCAACTCCCGCTCAACCGCCTCGTGCCGGCCGAGCTTGAAACTGACGTCCGCCAGCGCCCTGGCATACCGATTGGCAATGGTCGCCATCCCGCAACCCCAAGTGCTTCGCCCGCGCCCAGTCAGGACCGGGTTTCCTTCAGAGAACGAACAAACCTGGAAATAATGTGTTGGTTCTGGCTCGGCTCCAGGTCCCCTCGCAGCCGTTCCTCCGCCAGATCGACCGCCAACCGGGCCACGTGAGCCTTGAGCTCCGCTTGCGCCGAACGCTGCAACACCTCGATTTCCCTTCTGGCCATGGCCACGATTCTTTCCGCCTCGGCCCGGGAACTGTCGATGACGCGCTGCCTCTCCTCCTCGGACTCACGGGCCGCCTGCTGCTTCAAGCCGTCGATCTCTTCGTCCAGGCGAGCCAGTTTAGACTCGATTGCGGACGTTTTTGCCTCGGCTTCCTCCTGGGCCCGCTTGCCGCTGGCGAGCCCCTCTTCAATACCCCGAGCCCTCGCTTGGAGAAACTCCCGCAGCGGCCGTCGCAAATAGTAGGCCAGTCCCCCGAAGAGGAGAACGAAGTTTCCCCACTTCCAGACGCTCGAAAGAGGGCTGCCGTGATCGTCGCCCGCGGCGGCGGCGTCACCGCCCGATGCCGCTGCCCCGGGAACCGGCAGAACCAGACAGAAAGCAAGCGACACCCCTGTCAGAGCGATGAGAAAAGATCCTGGCGAGGACAACCTAGCGCAGGATCGCCTTAACGATTCCATCTGCGAATTTGGTCAAGTCGGATTCCAGGTCGTTCTTGGCGGAAGCAACCTGGTTTTGCAGTTCGTCTCGGGTAGACTGGATGAGTCCCTCCGCCTCCTGACGTCCCCTGGCCAGAATTCCGGCTCTCTGGTCGAGGGCTTCCGAGCGAAGGGTCTCCTGTTGACGGTAGATCTTCTGGCGGGCAGCGTTCAATTGGTCTTGATAAATGCGAGACTTCTCCTCGAATTCGCCAAGCCTGTCGTTGGCTTTTCGCTGCGCACCATGAATCGCCGCCTCCCGATCCTCCAATATCTTGTTGATGGGATTGAAAAATGATCGTTTTAAGATGAAATAGAGGGACAGGACCAGCAGAATAACCACTAGCACCGACAGATCTGGCTGCACCAATTCCATATTTCAGCGATTCGCGACCTCATCCCGGCAACGGCCGGGAACATACCAGATTCCGAGTCCGTTTTACGGCTGCCACCGGAAGCCGAAAAAGCATGAGAAAATTATCACAAACTGGGATTCCGGTCAAGGTCCCTTTTACCTCAAACCATCGCCTCTGAAGAGCATAGGGGAACCCGCCGCAAGGCCCTCCGTCCCGTGAAACCCACTGTCGAAGTCGCTGCCGCCATTCTCTTCCGGGAAGGGCGCCTGCTCATTACCCAGAGGCTGCCGGGCTCCCATCTTTCCGGGCTGTGGGAACTTCCTGGCGGCAAGCGCAAGCAGGAGGAATCCATCCGGGAATGCCTGGTCCGCGAACTACGGGAGGAACTCAACATTGAGGTGGTTGCAGGAGAGTTGTTCGAAACCATTGAATACGACTATCCGGAGAAAACCGTTTGCCTGAAATTCTTCAAGTGCCGTTACGTCGGTGGCGAAATTCAGGCTTTGGGATGCCAACGCTTCGCATGGGTGACTCCCGATGATCTCGGGAACTACCGCTTCCCTCCGGCCAACGAATCCCTGATGATAAAGCTCCGGTCCGGCGGATGAGTCGGGGGAGACAAGTTGTTGTGACAGGGAGAGGTGGTTGGTTCCGGAATGATGGACCTGATTCGCCACTTTAGCGGCTGCGGCGGCATCGGATTCATTGAGCCCTGGAGCGCCGGTCCGGGATCGCTCCCCACCGCATCAGCCTTCGCCATTCGGCTCGGCGGAGCCGGCAGACGAGCCGCAGGGGGGGCAACGCGGCGCTCCGTGAGTGTGTGTCGGCGGTCTTGGGCGGCGTCTCCTCCCCACAACATCCGGCACGGACGATCGCGACCGAGCCGTCAGGTTTAACCGAATTCCCGCTAAACTATTGACAATCCGATGTTAGTTGGTGGATACTAGCCTGTTTGGTGGAGAATTGCGTGCGAAAACGAGCTGCCTTGATCTTGGATTTCAGCAACCTCAATCGATTCTGTTTGCGGAACTCGGGGACCCTTCTTGCCCTGGCTTTGCTCAGCCTGGCCTCTTCCCCGCCAGCCGTTCTGGGGGAGGAGAAGAAGGCTGCGGCGCAACCTGCCGCCGCGACCTCGGCTCCGCGGACCATTGCCGGGCTGGGTCCCCTCGAGCCCGTGGGGTCGGCATCCCCGGCTCCAGCCGTTCCCGTCGAGCTGCGGAGGGCCATTCGTGAATACCGGGCCCAGATCCAACGGATCACGCTGGATTACCCCGGCGGCGAGAAGGGCAACGGTTCCCGGCGCATCTCGCGGGATTACCGCGGCAACCTCTACCATTACTTTCGCAACGACGCGCTGGATGCCCTGCCCCACGAGGTCCGGCAGGCCAACGGGACCAAGTCGATATTGCGGCGGAATCAGTTCGGTTTCAACCTGACCGGACCGGTCACGGTTCCGGGGCTCTACGACGGCAGGGGGCAGACCTTCTTCTCCATCGTCTACGAGGGCACCCGGGAAAGGATCTCGCGACCCTTTTTGGGAGACGTACTAACGCCACTGCAACGTTCGGGAGACTTTTCCGACCTGGTCGACAACGCCGGTCGCCCGGTCCAGATCTACGACCCGGCCACCACCCGGCCCAACCCCGAATACGATCCCGGCCAACCGGTGTCCTTGTCCAATCTGCAGTACCTGCGCGACCCCTTTCCGGGGAACCGCATCCCGGCCCAGCGGCTGGACCCGGTCGCCCTGAAAGCCCTGACCTACTATCCCCATCCCAACACCAGCGTCGGCCCATTCCTGCGGAACAATTTTTTTACCAACGCGGCCGAAACCAACACGCCCAACGGAACGGCCTGGAAGCTTGACCACGATGTCGGAACCAGGCACAAGCTCACCTGGAACGGCCGCTTCTCCAGCGGGATCGACGGCTCTTCCCCGATTTTCGACAACCCGGCCAACCCGCGCAGGCCCCAGCGCCGTGTCGGCTCCCGGAGTGGACGGTTCAGCCACACCTTCAGCGTCTCGCCCCGAGTGGTCAACCAGTTCTCCTTGTGGGCGCGGCATCGATCCCTGGCCAGTGCCCAGGAAAATATCTACCGGACCCATTTCCCGGAACAGCTCGGGATCAGCGGACTGGGAAGCGGCGCCTTTCCTCGATTCAGCCTGGGCCGCTTTGTCGATATCGGCACCCGACCCGGGGCGTTGGCCCGTTACCAGATTGCCGACTATTCTCTGTCTGAAGCAATCAGCCTGCGCTACAACAAACACAATCTGAAGCTGCACGGCAAGGCCTACCGGCGACAGTTGAACAGCTTTCGCTCCCGGTACCCTTCGGGCCGATTCGATTTTTCCGGCGAACTGACAGGGCTGCCGGGCATCAACAACACGGGAAGCCCCGCCGCCCAGTTCCTGCTGGGGATGCCCGACCGTGCCGAGCAGTCGATGGTATTGCACCCCACCTACCTGCGATCCGAGCAGTATGAGGTGGGAGTCACTGACGAATATCAGATCACTCCCAAACTCACCTGGACATTTCGGTTGAATTTGGAATTCGACGCGGCGCCTCGCGAAAAATTCGACCGGCACTCCAGCTTGGATTTCGAGGGTCTGAACCCAGAGAACGGGCGACCGGGGATCCTGGTTTTCGCGGGCCGGGATGGCCAGCCAAGATCCTTTTTGCCTAACCAGCTCAATTGGGAACCTGGAGTCGCCGTCGCGGTGAGCCCCTGGGGGGATCGCAGGACGGTCATACGCGCCAACTACGGGCTTTATTCCGGTTCCCTCCCACTGGACCCGACCCACCTGGGCACCTTGGGGTTTAACGCCTCGCCGCTCCTCACTTCGCCCAACCGGCAGTTGGAGCCGGTAATGCTGCTCCGGCAAGGATTCCCTCAGGTGGCCAACCCGCCGGACCTCACTTCGACTGCCGCCAACCACCAGGATGCCGCATACTTCGAGCCCGATGCCGAAACGCCCGAAGTCCACGAGTGGCGGCTCGAAGTCGAGAGAGACTTTTCCGATTTCGCAGTGCGTGTGGGCTACTTCGGGGAACGCGGGACTCATCTCCCCATGGGTAACGACGTGAATCTCAACCCGCTGCCCCCTTCCGCCCTGCAGTTCCGGGACCAACTGAACGACCTGGACTTCAGACAGTCGCTGCGACCCTTTCCCCAGTATCGCCGCATCGCCCATGGGTACGGCTACCCTGCCGGATCGAACGCCATCCATCGTGGGGTGCTCCGGGTCGACAAGCGGCTTTCCAGGGGTCTCAGCTTCACCGGCTCATACTCCTATTCCAAGGCCATCGACAACCTGCTGAAAGGCAAGCCTCCCCAGAATTCGACCAACCTGCAAGCCGAAAAGTCGCTTTCCTCCAACGACAGAACCCACCGCTTGCGAGCCAGTTATCTCTATGAGCTGCCCTTCGGCGAAGGCCGCCGTTTCTCCAGCTCCCGTAATTGGATCAACGCCCTGGGGCGAGGATGGACCATGAGCGGCATGAGCATCTTCCAGAGCGGCACTCCGATTCAGCTGAGACCGCTGTTCAACAACACCGGCGGAGTCGCCGAATCCTTGAGGGTCAATCTGGTGCCCGGGGTCGATCCCCACCTGGAGGATCGCTCGCCGTGGCGTTGGTTCAATCCTTTGGCCTTCGAGCAGCCGGCCGACTTCACCCTGGGAAATGGGTCGCGCTATCATCCAACCTTGCGGAACCCCAGCTTCTGGAACCTCGACATGTCCCTGAGCAAGCGGTTGCCGGTGAGCGAGGACTGGACGTTGGAGCTGATCGGCGAGGCCTTCAACGCCCTCAACCACGCCAACCTCAACCGGCCCGACACCTTCATCGGGTCCCACGAAAATCCCAACAGCAACGCCGGCAGGATCATCGGCTCCCGCGGCGGACGCATCGTCCAGCTTGGACTCCGTTTGAGTTTCTAGCCACAGTGCTCGCCGGGTCGCCGGGCTCCCGAGGAAAGTGCAGGGAGCGAGGTAGGTGATGGGCGTGATTTTGGAGAGTTGGTGCGCACGGGAAGGGCGCATCCGATTCGCCGCGTACGCGGCTGCGGCTGTGCAGGTTTCACACCACCCCGGGGCCCTGCCTCCGCCCGCGGAAGGACGCCGACTTGGCAGCCAAACGCAAACCGTCACATGCTCCGTCAGGTTCGCCCAGCAGGCGACCCTGAGCCGCAGCTATGCTGCTCTCCCCTGACCCACAACGCTGCCGCGGGACAGGATTATTCAAAGGGATCAACTCCGGGCGCAGGCCGGGGGTTTCAATAAGCCGCAAAGTGCCAAAGACCAATACTTTCGAAGCCAGTGCCCAGCTCTGCGGCGAGAAATGCGGGCTGGTACCTTCCAGAGGCATTCGATCAGCCAAATGGCTGGCGGTACTGGGGCTTTGCCTCCTGCTGTCGCCCTCCGGCCTGCCTGTCGAAAAGACTCCCGGCGCCGACGGCATTCGCTTTTGTATTCCCTTCTGGATATTGAAAGACGGAGCCCCGGTTCAACCGCGGATGGGCCGCGAGGACCTCTCCATCTTCGCCGGTCCGGAGCCCTTGCAGATTACTCGGCAGGAGCAACCGGGCACCCCTACCTTTCTCTTTCTGGCCTTCGACCTGGTCGAAGATCAGGCTCCCATAAACGCCGCCAAGCAGTCACTGGCCCAAGAGGTCAGGAAGTTGGGACCGGAGTACTGGGTGGGGCTCATCGGAGTTCAGGAAACCCTCTCGGTGATCCAGGATCCGACCAAGGACAAACGGCTCCTGTTGAAGAAAATCCGACAGAGTCGTCAGTTCGGCAAGGCCGGCCTTCTCGAATCCATCCAGGCATTGGCCGACTTCTCCTCTGCCCTGATGCGCAAGAGCAGTGTCCGGGTGGCCGTCATTCTGGTCACCGACAGCGATGTGGCCAACTACAGAACCGAATACAGCAACCCCCCAATCAACCGCAGCGACCGCAGGGACCTCAGCCGCCGCTTTGAAGGCCGGGCGCTGCAGGATGAGATCTCTCGCCTGTCGACGGCCATGGTGCGTTTCCCCATCCCCCTGCTGGTGGTGCACGTGGATCCCGGGAGAGACTCGCTCAACCGCACTTACCAGGACGGCCTGGTGCAGGTGACCGGCGCCGCAGGGGGCCGGCTCTTCCTTTCCAAGTCCACAGGGGATATTCCCCGCACTCTCCAGGAAGCCTTTGAATGGGCAGACAGTTTCTATGCGGTTGAATTCGAAGTCCCTCCGAGGCCCAGCGGCTTGTTCGAGATCGAGGCCAGGCTCGGCGCCACGCTTTCCCCCACCATGCGGTTGACCCATCCGGCCCGGCTTTTCTTTCCCTCCGACGCCCAGCCTTGACCGATTGGTTCCGGGGAACGAACGCGCTTAGCCCGGCCCCTCGCCCTGGACGACGGAGCCGATCATACACGGTAGGCGCTTGCAAGATTCGGCAGCGGGACCCTTGCCGGCAATGGCCACAAAAGGCACAAAAAGAGCAGAACGAAATCAGATAATCCATTTTGTGACTTTTGTGCTTTTTGTGGTGAACCCGTATTGCTCACAAAGTGGCACCCGATAATTGAAAGTGGCAGAACATCACCTGTGCCGGCAAAAGAACTTGCCCGCTACGAATATTGCAAAAAGTTCCCTCAATAACGGCGAACCACGAATAGACACGAAGATTGAGGGGCAACCTTGGCTTTCTCCAACCCCTTAGTGGCCCTGGTGGATAACTCTTTTTGGCCAGTGTTTGGCTCACAAAGGACCCGGAGACTGTGCTAAACTCAAGCTATCCGGTAACACCTCTCAGCAGGACCCGACAGGAGGAGGTAACACGTTAATGGGAGAAGGCACAGGCCGCGGTTCAAAACTGGCTTACTTCCTGGTTGGCGGCGGCATCGGGGCAATCGTAGCTCTGCTGTTTGCGCCCCGCACCGGCCGGGAAACCCGGGATATCATCTCTCAGCGGACGGCCGACAGCCGGGAACGGGTCGCCTCGGCAACCCGCGTCACTTCCGAGAAGGTGACCGATTATCTGGACAAGGGCCTTGATAAAGGCAGGGAAGCCGTCAGCACCCAAAAAGACCAGATTTCCGCAGCCATCGCGGCCGGCAAGCAGGCCTATCAGGAAGAAAAGGGCAAGTCTGAGGCGGAGTCCTAGAGGCGGGGGGCTGCGGAACCGATGTCCGGCCCTGACCGGCTGACCGCATCGTCAAAACCCGGAGAAGCACCGTGGAGAATCTAGTCGGCGGAAATCTGGAAAATCTGGTCGGTGTGCTGCTGATCCTGGTGGCGGTCTTCATCTGCCTCCAGTTGGGAACCATGTTCGTGCTCATGGCTGCGGTTCGCAAAATGGGGGGGAACCTCGATCGGATGCGCGCCATGGTGGAACAACAGGGAACCCCGGCCATCAAGGAGCTTCGCGAGGTTCTTGGCGAGGTCAAGGACATTCTGCGTAGCGCCCGGACAGCCACCGAAAACCTGACGGGAGTCACGGAAGCGGTGCGGAGCCAGATTCGGGACGTCAACTCCGTAATCGAGGAGACCACCAATCGGGCCCGCCTGCAGATTTCCAAGGCCGACGAAGTGGTCACCCACGCCATCAAGAGAATGGAAGCCACTTCGAAGGTTGTCCAGGAAAGCATCCTGACTCCCATCGGGGAGTTGTCGGCACTGATACGCGGGTTGTCGGGCGGGCTTAACGCCCTGTTCGGCCGCAAGCGCAACCCGGTGAATGAAGTCCACCAGGATGAGGAGATGTTCATCTGACCTGATTTCAATTTGTTGCTGCAAGGAGGAAGACGCATTGTTGACCATTAGACTGGCCCGTACCGGAAAGAAGAAACATCCTTCCTTCCGGATTGTCGTCCTGGAGAAGTCCAAACGGCGTGACGGCAGGTATATCGACCAACTCGGGCATTACAATCCCAAGACCGATCCAGCTTCCATTCATCTGGACAAGGAGAAATATGACTTCTGGGTAGCCAGGGGAGCGCAGCCTACCGATACCGTCAAGAGCTTCCTCGGCAAGATCGGGTAATCCACGGCATCTCCCTTTTACCTGAAGTGGTGGTTCTACGAGTCGACCAGGATTCACCAAGGAGGTAGCCATGAAGGAGCTGATCGAAGAGATAGCGAAGGCATTGGTGGACCATCCGGACCAGGTCGTGGTGAAACCGATCGAGGGCGAGCAGACTACTGTTCTCGAGTTGAGGGTGGCTCCCAGCGATCTGGGGAAAGTGATCGGCAAGCAGGGGAGAACGGCCCGTTCCATTCGTACCATCCTGGGAGCAGCAGGCATGAAACTCAAGAAACGGTTCACACTCGAGATCCTGGAGTAGAACCATTTGTCGCGCAACCGGCTCGTAAGCGTTGCCAAGGTGATCAAGCCCCAGGGCAACAAGGGTGAGGTGGCCGCCGAGCTGCTCACCGATTACCCCCAGAGATTTCACCATCTCCAGAAAGTCTACCTGCAGAAGAACGACCACTGCCCTTTCCCCCTGGACCTGGAAGCATTCCGGTTCCACAGGCAGCGCATCATCCTGAAATTTTCCGGCATCGACGATATCGGGACCGCCGAAGGTCTGCGCGGCCACGAAGTGAGAATCGATCGCGAAAACCTCCTGGACCTGCCCCATGGAACCTACTATCAGTTCGACCTGGTAGGCTGCATTGCCAAAGACAGCCGGGGCCACATTCTTGGCAGAGTCACCGAGGTGCTCGAAGTTGGAGGCAATTTCCTGCTCAACTTGAGGCGGGACCAAAAGGAGCTGTTGGTTCCCTTTGCCAAGGACATCGTCCGGAGGGTAGACCTGTCCAAAAAGGAGCTGATCTGCGAGCTCCCTCCAGGGCTCGAGGATCTCCCATAAGAACGTCCCGAGGATTCTGCAACCGGTGTCCGGAACGACTCCCCTCCGATTCGATATCATCACCATCTTTCCAGAGTTCTTCCAGGGACCGTTCGAATTCGGCATGGTCAGGCAGGCTCTCAAGAAAAACCTGATTTCGATCGCGATTCACAACCTCCGTGACCACACCAGTGACCGCCACCGGACGGTCGACGACAGGCCCTTCGGGGGAGGAGAGGGCATGGTCCTCAAGCCGGAGCCTCTCTTCCGGGCCGTCGGCAGCATCGCTTCCCAAGACCTCTCCTTCCCGGCCTGCAGGATCGTCCTGCTCTCGGCCCAGGGCCGCAGGCTGACCCAGGACACGGTCCGGGAATTGACTGACTGCCGGCACCTCATCCTGATTTGCGGCCGCTACGAAGGCGTGGACGAACGAGTCACCGACCACCTGGTCACCGATGAAGTCTCCATTGGCGATTTTGTTCTGAGCGGCGGCGAACTGGCCGCCTGCGTGCTGATCGACTGCATCGTGAGAATGGTTCCAGGCGTGCTGCACAACTATCGCAGCAACCTCAATGAATCCTTTTCCCGCCCCTCGGCGGCCACCCATCCGGGCGATCGCATCCTGGAACCCGCAATCCTGGACCATCCTCAATACACCCGTCCGGAAAACTTCCAGGGCCTGGACGTCCCCCCTCTTTTGCTATCCGGAGACCATCGAAAAATCAGACTCTGGAGACGAAGGAAGGCCCTAGAAAAGACTTTGAGAAACCGCCCCGATCTACTAGAATACGGCTGCTTGTCGGAAGCGGATAAACGCTTGCTGAAAACGGAATTCGAGGGGTAACCCGTTTCCCCGGATTGTCTGATGCATTCCTTGAGCGAGTTGGAACAGAGCCGGTTGCGCACCGACCACCCCGATTTCAGGGTGGGAGACACGGTCCGGGTGCACGTAAAGATCAGGGAAGGCGAGAAAGAACGGGTGCAGGTGTTCGAAGGGGCTGTGATCGCCAGGAAGGACGGCGACCTCCGGTCTTCCTTTACCGTCAGAAAGACATCGTTCGGGCAGGGAGTGGAACGAATCTTTCCCTTGCACTCCCCCATCATCGACAAAATCGAGCGGGTTCGAAAAGGTCGCGTGCGGAGAGCCAAGCTCTACTACCTCCGTAGCCGTCGAGGAAAAGCAGCCAAAATCAAGGAACTCAGAGACTATTGAACCGGAGCGATCCCGCCGGCAGGGAGTTCGGAGGATTTCCCCGGAGCCTGCGGACAATCCAGGTTTATTCTGCGAGGCACTCCTGCCGCTTGCATCCACCCGCCCCACCCGACACAGCCAACCCACCCACTGCAATCTAGAATTCGAAGTCCACGCCCAAAACCGAGGATTCCTCAGGATCGCCGGGTTGGACGAGGTGGGCCGCGGAGCCTTGTTCGGCCCCGTTTGTGCCGGCGCAGTGATCATGAACCCCCAGCGCATTCCCTCTGGCATCAACGACTCCAAGACACTGAGTCCCCGGCAAAGGTCGAAACTGGCCGATGACATCCGAGAGGCGGCTGAAGCGTCAGCGGTGGCCTTCGTGGACGCATCCACCATCGATCGGATCAACATCCTGGAAGCAACCCGCAGAGCCATGGTCCTGGCTGTCGAAAAGCTGGAAACAAGGCCGGACTTTCTGCTGAGCGACGGCGATATGGTCGTGCCCATTCCCTTGCCCCAGCAGTCCATCGTGGGAGGAGACCGGCGCTCCCTCTCTATCGCGGCCGCCTCGATCCTGGCCAAGGTCGCCAGGGACCGCTTGATCGTGAACCTGGACGCGCGGTACCCGGGGTATGACCTGAGAAACAACATGGGGTACGGCACCCGGAAGCATCGGGAAGCCCTGATGCGGCTGGGACCGACTCCTCTCCACCGAGCCAGCTTTCGGGGCGTCTGTGGTCTGAATTCAGCGGATCCGGGCTCCGGAGTCGACCCGGAAGAAGGAACTTACTTGAAACAAACGCTGCGTCTCAGGAAGCCGTAGCTTTGCGGCGTCACATATGCCCCCCTCCGCATCAGCCTTCGCCTGCGGCTCGGCTTCGGTGAGACAAGGGCTCCGCCCGCAGTCGAACCGGAGGGGGGCAATCGCGGCGTTGCGGGAGCGCCAGCCCGCAGTCGAACCGGAGGGGGGCAATCGCGGCGTTGCGGGAGCGCCAGCCCGCAGTCGAACCGGAGGGGGGCAATCGCGGCGTTGCGGGAGCGCCAGCCCGCAGTCGAGCCGGAGGGGGCAATCGCGGCGTCCCTCGAGCCGGAGGGGGTCCTTGTACCCGACCGGCCATGAAGTATCCGTTGTTTCACAGTGAATGATCCGTACCGCAGGGCGGGGCATGGCTAACAAGATCCTGGTTATCGTCTTTATATTCTTTTGCTTCGAGCTCGGCCTCTTCCTCGTGATCTTCCCCTGGACACCCTATTGGGAACGCAATCTCTTTCTCCACTACCTCCCCTTGATGAAGCAACTGGTGATCAGCAACTATTTTCGGGGGGCCGTGTCCGGTTTGGGAATTGTCGACATCGGCATCGGCCTGTGGGAGGCCATTCACTTCAAGGCAACCCTGGCCCAGCTCAACGCCAAATAGATGGCATGGACCTACTGCATCACGGACCGCAAGACCTTAGAGGTCCCCATTCTTCAACAGATTCGTCAAGTCATCCGCGCGGGAGTCGATTTTCTTCAGATTCGGGAAAAGGACCTGCCCGCTCGGGAACTGTACCGGCTCGCCCTGCAGGCGCGGGTCATGGCTCGGGGCGGAAACACCAGGATCCTGATCAATGACCGCTTGGACATCGCGCTGGCGGCAGACCTGGACGGGGTCCACCTGGCGCAGGCCTCCCTGCCGGCCGATGCTGTTCGGAGCCGGGTTTCGAAAAGGGGATTTCTGATCGGAGTCTCCACCCACAACCATTTGGAAGTGGACGAAGCCCTCCGCCAGGGAGCCGACTTCCTGGTTTTCGGCCCCGTGTTCGCAACCCCTTCCAAACGAAAATACGGATCTCCGGTAACACCGTCGGCCTTGGGAGAGGCCGTCCGGCAATCGAACCGACCGATTTTCGCACTGGGGGGGATCGATCTTCACAACTACCTGGACTGTCTCAAGCAGGGTGCTGCAGGGATTGCCGGCATTCGGCTTTTTCAGCGGCCCGAACCCGGTCTCAGCAGGCTGGTTTCGGCCATATCATCGCGCAGGGCAGCCCCCTCCGGTTGAGCAGGACAATGCTCGATCCGTGGGGGCAGTTCCTGCTGAAGGAGGAGATCAGCCATGAACCCATCCGCTCAGGACCAACCGTCCGGCAGCACGTCTCCACTCAGCGGCAGTCGGCTGGAGGAACTCACGCAGTTCGATTCGCCGACCATCGCCAACGTCATCGAGCTGTTCAACCTGCGCTCCCGAGCCGCAGGCTTCAGCAACCACTCGCTCAAGGCCATCTATCCGGAACTGCCTCCGGTCGTCGGCTACGCCGTCACCGCAACCTACCGCTCCGGCTATCCGGCCGACAAGGGAGACTCCTATGGGGGAATGGGACAGCTCATCCAGGACGCCGCTTCCCTGCCCGCACCCAGGATCATGGTGGTTCAGGACATGGACGAGACGCCCCGGGCGGCCACTTACGGGGAAGTGATGGTCACCGCCTTTCAGACCTTCGGATTCACCGGGATCATCACCAGCGGAGCCGGACGGGACATCGAGCAGGTCCGTGAGTTGCGATTCCCCTGCTGGGCTTCCTCCATCGTGGTCTCCCACGGTTACTGCCGGTTTCTGGATTTCCACCTGCCGGTGGTCGTGGGCGGACTTCAGGTCCATCCCGGGGACCTGATTCATGCCGACGGCAACGGCGTGGTTTCGATCCCCAATCGCATCGCTCCCTACCTGCTGGAGTTTTGCCGGCCCTTCATACGAGCCGAGCAGAACGTACTGGACTACCTGAACTCACCCACGGCAACTCCGGCAGGCTATGCCGCAGCCATGAAAAAGATGAGATCCGATGTCGACGGGCTGAGGGAGGAGGCGCAGGCCAAACTCAAGGGAAGCGCCTGATTGGAGAGTTATCCACGAGCGGACACGTTGGATTGTAGATTTTAGATTGTTGAGTCTGTTGCAAAATTCGTAGCGGAGCAGGTCACCTTGCTGGAAAACCTGAGGTTCTGCCCTTTTTCAATATCGGGTGCGACCAGGTGAACAATGCTGCCTAACCACAAAAAGCACAAAAGTCACAGGTGATGTTTTTGTGCCTTTTGTGGCCATTCCCGGCAACCGTCCCGCAGCCGAACTTTGCAAAAGGCTCTGTTGATTTTGGATTGTGGATCAGTGTGGACCAGAATTGTCCCGTTAGAGGTGCCAAGCAATCGTTTAAGTATCAGCAGGACATACAGTTAAAGTCGTTTGTGACTGTTTTCGATTTCAAGCCCGATCAAAAATCTGAAATCAGCAATCTACAATTCATCGCGGGTCATGCAGCCTCACGCTTGGGGACGGCAGGCGAGTTGAGAATCTCGATGGCTTTTTTCAGCTGCAGGTCTTTTTCTTTCGGTCCGGAATCGGGTCCATCGGGAGCCTTTCCGGAGGTGGGATGGATCGAAGCCCCGGTGACTTCGTGGTCGGGAGCCACGCCTCGGGCCTGTATCACCTGGCCCGACTGAGAGTAGTACTTGTAGACCGAAAGCAGCACGGCCGCACCTCCGGGAAGGGCAAAGAGCTTTTGAACGGAGGCTTTTCCGAAGCTGCGGACACCGACGATATCTCCTCTTCGGTTTTCCTTGATAGCCACCGACACGATCTCGGCTGCCGAGGCGCTGCCCTTGTTCTGAAGCACTGCCAGCGGCAACCTCGAGGCAACCTTGCCCGGATCGGCCACGAACTCCTTCCTGGGAGACCTCTGCCCTTCGGAATAGGCGATCACCCCGTGGTCCAGGAACAGATTGGCCACTCCAACCCCCTCCTCAAAGGCCTCACCCCCGCAATTTCGGAGATCCAGCACGAGCTTGCGGGCCCCCTGGGCTTCCAGGCTCTTCAATTTTTCACGCGTGGCGGCGCTCACTCCTTCCACAAAGCGGGGAATTCGCAGGTAGCCAACGTCGCCTTTCAGCAGGCGCCCCCGGACCGAAGGGGGCTGACTATGCTCCCTCGAAACCGACATCAGCACAGGCTCGGATCGTCCGAGCCTGCGGATCTTGAGCTGCACCTCGGAACCGGCATCCCCGGAAAGCAGGTAGCCGGCCTGAACCAGTCCGATATTGCGAGTGGTGACTCCATCGATGGACTCAATGATATCGCCCGGTTTCACGCCCGATTCCTCCGCCGCGCTCCCTTCGATGGGGTGAATGACCCAGATATAGCCGAGCGACCTTTCCTTGGATAGATCCAGCCCGATGTCACCTTCGCCGCTGGTCCTGGTCTTCCGGTATCGGCGATATTCCTCAGCCGTCAGATAGGTGCTGTAGGGGTCCAGAGACTCCAGCAGGCCCAGCAGGGCCCCGTGCATCACCTTGGAGAGATTCGGATCCTCTACGTAGACGCCCTGGATCTTGCCCAGCACTTCAATGAAGATGCTGAGTGGCGCATAGCCGTCGCCGCCACCGTCTCTCCCCAGCAGACCTCCCACCACGGAATAGAACACCAGCACGGTTGAGACCAGAATCACCAGGAACTTGTTGCGGTAGCTCATTTTGCCTCCAGGCTGAACGACTCCTTGACTGCAATTATACTGGAAATGCTTCCAGCACTGCAGGTTTCTCCCCTCCGGATTCCGGAATCGCCAGGGTGCAGCCCGGCGGACTCGATTCAAGATCGCCGCTTTCCCCGGTTCCTGAAAGCGGCTAGAATGCACGGGTGAGGAAACTCAAGCTCGCGATCGTCAGCTACATCAATTCGCTGCCGCTGTGCTGGGGCTTTATCCAAAACCGGCCGAAACACCGTTTCGAGCTGGAATTCTCACCGCCCGCGCTGTGCGCCGACAAGATAGCGGCCGGAACGGCGGATATCGGTCTGATCCCCGCCATCGAGTACCAGCGCATCCCAAATCTCAGAATCATCCCCAACCTTTCAGTGGCATCCAGGAGAAGCGTCCGAAGCGTCCTGCTGGTCAGTAATGTGCCGTGGGCCCGGATCAGGAGCGTCGCCCTGGATCGATCCTCGAGAACCTCGGTGATCCTCCTCCGGATCCTGCTCCGGATGAGATTTCGACTCGATCCGACCCTCTACTCCCATGAGCCGGATCTAGCCTCCATGTTGCGGCGGCGCGACGCCGCGCTCCTGATCGGTGATGCCGCCCTGACCGCCGATACCGCCGGCCTGTACCGCTACGACCTGGCGGAAGCCTGGCTGGAGGAAACCGGCAAGCCTTTCGTGTTTGCCTTCTGGGCATGCCGCGCCGAAAGCGGGCTGGAGGACAGTTCCCCCTTCGAGGAGTCCTACCGCTACGGACAAGCCCACCTGGACGACATTGTCCGCCGGCAATCACGCCAACTGCGGATGCCCGCCGAGCAGGTTCACTCCTACCTTACCCGGTGCATCGATTACTCACTGGACGAGCAAAACCTGGACGGGTTGCTCCATTTCTACCGGCTGGCCCGGGAGATGAAGCTGATCGCGGAATCCAAACCCCTGCAATTCGTCCGATAGTCAGGTCCTGCCGGCCTGCTTGTCCATGGCCAGGTTGGCCAAACGGTCAGCCTCCGGATTGCGGGACCGAGGGATGTGCCGGATGGAGAATGCCTTGAGCCGCCCAATCAGGGCGCGCGCCTGCCGGAAGGAACCAATGAGGTTGGGACTCCTGACCTTGTAGACCCCACCGATCTGCCGCACCATCAGCTCCGAATCGGCATAGACGGTCACTTTCTCGAAACGATTGGCGAGGGCATAGTCGAGCGCCGCAATCAGACCCGCGTACTCGGCGTAGTTGTTGCTGCGGACGCCCAGGCAGCCGGAGAGGTTCGCCAGAACCCGACCCTCCCCATCCAGGACGTGAGCCCCGTAGCCGGCAGGCCCGGGATTTCCACGCGATCCGCCATCGACGTAGGCCACCAGGCTTTTCAACCGCTTCTCCCCTCCTATTTCGATTCGATCGATGCGTCCGGATCCCAGTAGAGAATGCGACCGCAGCTGTCGCAGTAAACGATCTGCTTCCCGGCCATGACCTGACCGAGCACACTCGGGCGAATCCGCACGTGACACCCCTGGCAGATCTCATCGGCTCGAGCCAGAGCCACACCCTTGCGCAGCGTGGCTATTTTGCGATAGGTGCCGTAATCCTCCGGGGCAATCCGGGCAATCAGGGCACCGGCCTCTCCCTGGCGACGGTCCAACTCGATTCTTGTCCCCTCGATCTCTTTTTGCACCGCCTGCTTTTCCCGAGCGACCTGAGCACTTTCCTTCTGAAGCCGCTGCTCCAACAGCAGCCGTTCCTCCCGCAGACCCTCCTCTTTTTCCATATTGTCCAGGATCTCGTCCTCCATCTTGCCGATTCGCTCACCGTGAAAGTCAATTTCGTGCAGGAGCGCCTTGTATTGTTCATTGGTCTTCACATCGGAAAGCTGGGAACGATACTTGGAAATCCGTTCTTCGATGATCTGTATTTCCCCTTCGAGCTGGCGCCGCTCGGCGGCAATCCGATCCAACTCCACCGCCTGGCGGTCCAGCAGGCTTCTAATTGCACCCAATTGCTCCTCCATGGCGGCTATCTGCCGGGGTAGCTGCTCGAGCCTGCCGGTGGCATGCCGGATTCGAGTTTCAAGCTCTTGAAGCTCGATGAGTTTTTCTATAACCGGATGCATGAATGAATCTGTCAGGGAGGAATGGTGGGCCCAGTAGGACTCGAACCTACGACCGGCCGGTTATGAGCCGGCGGCTCTAACCAACTGAGCTATGGGCCCAAACTGGAGAAAAGGGGTGGTCCACCGCTTGTGTTCTGTCTCAGGCGTAAGGTTGCCGTATCCTGTTTCCGAGTCAGGACACCGGTTCCGGCGGCCTACTCCTGGGTGGAGCCATCCATAAAGGGTCTCAACTTTCGGCTGCGAGAAGGATGACGCAGCTTTCGCAAGGCCTTGGCTTCAATCTGGCGGATGCGCTCGCGGGTGACCGCAAAGTTCTGTCCCACCTCTTCCAGCGTGTGATCGCTCCCGTTGTCCAGGCCGAAGCGCATCTTGATGACCTTTTCCTCTCGGGGAGTCAGCGTCTGCAGGACGTTTTCGGTCATCTCCTTCAGGTTGATGTTGATAACGGCTTCCGCCGGGGAGACGACCTGACGGTCTTCGATGAAGTCGCCGAGGTGGGAATCCTCCTCTTCCCCGATGGGAGTTTCCAGTGAAATGGGTTCCTGGGCGATCTTGAAGACCTTGCGCACCTTTTGCACGGGAATGTCCATCCGGGCAGCGATCTCCTCCGAGGTCGGCTCTCGTCCGTATTCCTGAACCAGGCTGCGGGAGGTGCGGATCAGCTTGTTGATCGTCTCGATCATGTGCACGGGAATACGAATGGTCCGGGCCTGGTCGGCGATGGCGCGGGTGATGGCCTGACGAATCCACCAGGTGGCGTAGGTCGAAAACTTGTAGCCTCGACGGTATTCGAACTTGTCCACCGCTTTCATCAGGCCGATATTGCCCTCCTGTATCAGGTCCAGGAACTGGAGCCCGCGATTGGTGTATTTCTTGGCGATGGAGACCACCAGGCGCAGATTCGCCTCCACCAGTTCCCGCTTGGCGCTGCTGGCCAACCTCTCGCCGGCCTTGATGGCCTGGAGCGTCCGCTTGAGCTCAATGCTACGCGTCTGAGTTTCGCGCTCCAGGGCGGCGGTCTCTTCCCTGATCAGGCTCAAATCCCTCTTGAGCGCGACCACCGTCTTGCCTCGGCTGTGGGAGATCCTCCGCTGCAGGTGGGCTGCCTTCAGTTCCAAGGGACGCAGGCAGTCCCCATGGCGCCGAATCAGATCGATCAGCCGGATATTCTCGGCGGGGGTCAACCCCAATTCCCGCAAGGCCTTGGAGATCCGAACCCGGTATCGCATGAACTCAAAGCGCCGCTTTCGATAGGAGCGTCCCTGCCTGGACTTCGGCGTCTTCTGCAATCCCTGCAGGATCTGATCGTGCTTTCGACGCCAGCGCTGCATCCGCCTGATGCTGCGTAGCGCCTCCCGAAGCCGTTCCTCCAGGATCTCCGGGGTGAGCACGTCATCATTCAAGGTAATGGTGTCGTTGATGGACCGTTCTCGCCGCTGGAGCTGCAGCCCAAGGTCGATCACTTCCTTGATGGCGATGGGTGACCGAGAAACGGCTTTCAGGACATTCAACTGGCCCCGTTCAATCTTTTTCGCAATCTCCACCTCCCCCTCCCGAGTGAGCAGGGGGACCGTTCCCATCTCGCGCAGATAGAGCCGAACCGGATCGTTGGTCTTGTCCAGCACGCCCGGGGTCAAGTCCAGACTGGGCTCCTCGTTGGTCTCCCTTTCAAAGCCCATCTTCTCCGTGCCTGTCGTCTTGGGATCGCCGTCGATGACTTCAATGCCCTGGGCGCGAAATACGGCAAACATCTCGTCGAGCTCTTCCGAAGAGGTCACGTTGCCGGGAAGCAGATCGTTGACCTCGTCGTAGAGCAGGTAGCCTTTCTCCTTGCCCAGTTCGATCAACTGCTTGACCTCGTCGTACTTGTCCTCGAGGTTGACACTAAGGTTGCGCTCGAGGTTTTCAATGGCGTCGTTTTCTTCCATGTTGGACATGACCATCCTTTTTCTCATCCTTCTCCCTGCAGGCCCAGGCAACCGTGAGCGCCTTCAGCCGGCGATGGACAAGATGAGCTTGGCTTTTTTCGAAACAAGACTGGCAACCAGTTCAAAGTCCTCGGCGCGGTCAGCCTGTACGATCTGCCGTTGCAGGCGGGCAACCTCGTCTTCCACCTTCTTGCGTGCCAGCCACTCCAGACAACCGTCGACCTGCTGCTGGTCCACTTCCTCAAAAACGGCCTCGCTGATCCAATTCTGCTCGCGGTCCCCGGGAAGCGACTCCCTCAGGCGCTCCGCCTCGACCCGCCCCTCTTTCCTGTAGAGAGCAACCATGGCGCTAAAGACGACTTCCGACTCCATTCCCAGGTGAACCTGCGAGCGCTCCAGTTGTTCCACGATTTCGCCGGCCTTCCGATCGAGGTCCAGAATGACTTTGATCAGTTGCCGCTCGGCCGGACCCAGGGAAGGCTTGCGAGAGCGTCCCAGCTCCAGCTTCCTGGGGCCGCCGCCGGCCGCCTTGTGCAGTTCCGCCCGAACCGCGGTTTCCTCCACCTGGAAATACTCCGCCACCCGCCGGGTCTTCTCCTCCCGCTCTATACGGTTGGAGACGCGGGCCAGGTAGGGCAACAACTCTTCGATGGCGGCAACCTTCCCCTCGATGGTCTCCAGGGGATACTTTCCCCGAGCGCGTGCCAGCAGGTATTCGAAGTCGGTGGGCGCCCGCTCCAGCAACTGCCTGTAGGCGGCGGCCCCATGGCGCCTGATGTAGGCGTCGGGATCGAGCCGATCGGGCAGAGCCAGGACACGCACGCCGAAACCACCCTGCGACAGGACGGCAAGCGATCGAAGTGTGGCCGAATCCCCGGCTTCGTCAGGATCGAAATTCACCACCACCTTTTTGGTGAAGCGGCCAAGCAATCGGACCTGGTCTTCGGTCAGACTGGTCCCGCACACGGCGACCGCATTTTCAAATCCGGCCTGATGCAGTGCGATGCAGTCCAGATATCCCTCCACCAGAACGGACCGGCCCTGTCGTCGAATGGATTCCCGCGCCAGGTTGAGGGCGTAGAGCGTTCGGCTCTTGCTGTAGAGAGAAGTCTCGGGCGAGTTCAGGTACTTGGGCTGCTCCTCTCCCAATGCCCGGCCCCCAAAGCCCACGATTTTACCCGCCTCGTTCCAGATGGGAAACATCACCCTGCCTCGAAAACGGTCAAAGTGCCTTGAATCCCGCTCATTTCGCTGGATCAAGCCGCTCAGACGCAATTGATCCAGGGGATACCCGTCTCTCAGTTCCTGAAGCAGTCCATCCGACCGCCTGGGGGCGTAGCCGATACCGAAGCGTTTCTGAAACTCGGAAGTCAGACCCCGAGCTTCCAGATAGCGTCGAGCCTGGCGGGCGCCGCCGCCGGTCAATTCCCGGCGGAAGTACCGGCCGGCCTTGTCCTGAATCTCGAGCAAAGTCCGGCGCTCGCCGGCTTTGCGTTCGCTCGAGCGACTCCGACTGTCTATCGGAATACCGTATCGCTCTCCCAACCATCGAAGGGCATCAGCGAACGTCAACCCCTCCATCTTCTCCACGAAGTGGATTACGTCTCCCTTGGCGTGGCAGCCGAAACAGTAAAAGAACTGCCGTTCCACGTGGACGTGAAAGGATGGAGTCTTCTCGGAGTGAAAGGGGCAGAGCCCGATGAAGTTGCTCCCGGACTTGCGCAGCCGGACATGCTCTCCAACGATCTGCACCAGGTCGGCAGCGCTCTTCACTCGGTCTATTCCATCGCCGGCCAAGTTCATGCTCACCTCACCGGAATCCAGGCTCGAATTTCTCACCGGTTCCGGACCCACCGCAGTTCGGGTCAGACATGGAGAGAGACCACCGTCACTCCGTTTCCTCCCTCATCGGATGCAGCCGGATGAAATTCGGAAACATGGGCCTGGTCGGAAAGCCACTCGGAAATGGCCCGGCGCAACACGCCCATTCCGCTTCCGTGAATCAGGCGAACCGGAGACAAGGAAGCCAGCAGCGCGCTGTCCAGAAACTTGTCGGCCCTCCGAATGGCCTCGTCCGCCGTGCACCCGACCAGATTGATCTCGTTGGAGGGCAACTCCCCGGACTGTAACCGGATCGAGACCCCGCGGGAGCCTCCCGTCACCGGAGGCGGCGGACCGCTGTCCGGCCCCACCGGCTCCAGTTCCTCGCCCTTCAACACACACTTCAAGGCCCCCACATCCACTTCCCAAGCGCCGTCTCCTCTAGGTCCGGTGATGGTGCCGATCGAACCCAGGCGGGCCACTCGGACCCGGACTCCGGATCGAATTCCTTCCCCGGGGGCTTTCTCTCTCTCCGGCAACCCGGGGCCGGCGCTTTCAGCCGGCCGCGAGCCGTTGACCCGGACCTCTTCCAGGTCCCTGGACCTTCTGCGAACTTCGCTTCGCAGCCTGGCTTCTTCAAACCGGTCCCGGATTCTCGCCAGGAGTTGCGACGCCTCTTTCTCGAAGCGCTGGCGCGCCTGCTTGCGGCAGCGGGCGATCTCCCGGTTCATGGATTCTTCCAGTTCCCGCTGCTTTTTTTCAAGCTCCGCCCTCTGATCCTTCAGCCCAGCCTGTTCCAATTCCAGTTGGCTCCGCAGCCGGGTAGCCTCCGTGAGCTGTTGGCCGAGCGCCCGAGCGTATCCGGCAATCTCCAGCTCCGGTTCCGAAACCAGCCCTCGGGCACGGACGATCAACGTCTCCGGAAGTCCGAGCTGACTTGCCATGTCGATCCCGCTGCTGTTGCCCGGAATCCCCTGGATCAGCCTGTAGGTGGGGCGCAGGTCGGCCTGCTTGAACTCCACACTGGCATTGACCACCCGGTCGGTCTGAAAGGCATACCTCTTGAGCCCGTTGAGGTGGGTAGTGACTACGGTCAGGATGCCTCGGGAGCGGAGATCCTCCAGGATGGCGGATCCCAGAGCGGCTCCCTCGCCCGGATCTGTGCCCGTACCCAACTCGTCGAGCAGCACCAGCGCCGGAGGACTCACCTCCTCCAGGATGCTGCGAATCTTTCCGAGATGAGCGGAAAAGGTGCTCAGATCATCGGTCATGGACTGGCGGTCGCCGATATCGGCGAATATCTGCCGAAACAGGCCGATCCGGGCCGATACGGCAGGAATGGGAATTCCCGATAGCGCCATCAGGGTCAACATGCCGACGGTCTTGAGGGCAACCGTCTTCCCGCCGGCATTGGGACCGCTGATCACCAGGATCTGGCTGCGTTCCCCCAGATTCACCGAAACGGGAACGATCTCCCGTCCCTGCTCCTTCAGGTGCATCTCCAGCAGGGGGTGGCGTCCCCTCTCGATCTCAAGTACCGGGCTCGTGTCGAGCTTGGGAAAAACGCATTGGAACTTCCGGCAGAAGCGAGCCTTGGCGAAGCTGAAATCGAGGACGCCTACAAACCCGGCCGCCGCCTGCAACTCCGGCAGATGCTGCCGGATGGCCTGCGTCAGCGCCCGAAGGACGCGAAGAACCTCTTCAGCGACCTGTTCCTTGAGTTGGATCAGCCGGTTGTTGAGCTCGACACTCTGCAACGGTTCAATGAAGAGGGTCGAGCCGGTGGAGCTGCTTCCGTGGACCACACCGGGAAGAGTCCTCTTGCGATCGGTGCGCACCGGGATGACGAACCGCTCGTTGCGGACGGTCACCACCTCATCCTGCAGTGAGCCGGTCTTCTCCCCTCCCCGCAGCAGGTTGACCAATGAACGGCAGATGCGGGATCTGAGGCCGCCGACCTGCCGCCTCAGGGTGCGCAACCGGGGACTGGCCCCGTCCTCAAGCTCGCCTGTGGGATCGATCTTTCCGGCCAGTTGGGAAATCAGTCCGCTCAGGTCGCCGACCTGACTGCAAGCCAGGCCGGAGAGAGCCGGGAATTGCCGATCGGCGGCCTCAAGAGCCTTGCGGCAGGCCACGGCCACCTCGGCCAGATCGAGAACCTTCCGGATTTCGCCAGGATCCAGGACGGCGCCCTGCACCCCGAGCCTGCCGAAGATCGGGCCCACCTCCACCACCCGGTGGAAGCGCAAGGGTTGCCCCGATTCAAGCATCTCCAGACACTCGCGCACCATTCGGAGTTGCTTGCGGACTTCTTCCAGGTCCCCGGCGGGAATCAGTCCGTCAAACCGCTGGGACCCCAGGGGACAATCGGCAAACCCGGCGATGACCCGCTTCAGGTCTCGATAGTCCAGGACATCCAGGTCGGAAACGGTCATTGAAAATCAGAGGAAATTCAAAATCCTTAATTTTCCGTCCGCCGCCACGTCCTGTCAACATTGGCTGCTTTTATTTTTACGGCTGGTGTTCTGTCTCAGAAACAGGGTTGCCGTCTTTCGGAGCGCAACGGCGCCGGATTCCAGCAGCGACGATGAGCCAACGCTCATTCATTGCGGGGAGGAGCGAAGACGAAGACGGCGCCGTTGCGCCCGAACCCGGAGGGCCGATGGAGGTTCCGGATTGATTGAGCACAACGGTGCCTCATGGCTGAAACGCAACGAGTCTCTCCTGCCGACCGTTTCCCGGTGGAACCTCCATCGGAGATGGTAGCCCTATTTCTGAGACAGGACACTAGCCCGCATTTCTCACCAGGGGGCATGATCATGGCGCAGGACTTTCCCCTCAGCGCGTGCTCGCGACCGAAGAGCGTAGCGGTTTCTACGGTCGAGGGAGCCTGTGCGCGCTGAGGGGAAAAGGACAAGCCAGGGCATGCCCAGCACCGTCTGTGATGCGCAAGCCCTTGACATGGTGCCAATCAAGATGCTGAAGATAATCTGCTTCTTGTAATGCCTCCAGCGGCCTGGTGAGAAATGCGGGCTAGATTCAACGGACCCCGGAATGACAGGTCCCCATCTCCTCATGCTCGAGGCTCCGCTCCTCAAGCTGGATTGTGGAGTGCTCGATCTGAAACCGATCCCGCACGATGGCGCTGAGGCGCTCCAGGACCTGGTGGGTTCTCCGGTTGCCGGACAGCACCGCATGGCAGCTCATGGCGTGAAACCCCGATGTGAGGGTCCAGACATGCAGATCGTGGATCGAGTCGACGCCTTCGACCCGGCACAACTCTTCCTGCACGGCAGCCAGGTCGATGTGCACGGGCGCCGCCTCCAGCAGGATGTTGACCGAGTCCCTGACCAATCGCCAGGCGTTGTAGAGGATGAGGGAGGCCACCACGATGCTGGCCAGGGGATCGGCAAGGTACCACTGCTTGTAGGCCATCAGCAGGCCTGCCACAATGGCTCCCACCGAGCTCAGGGCGTCTCCGGCCACATGCAGGAAGGCGCTGCGAACGTTCAAGCTGGCGGATTGGGAACCATGCAGGAAGTAGGCGCTCGCCAGGTTGACGCCCAACCCCAACGAAGCGATCAGCAGCATCCATCCGCTCTTGACCTCCTGGGGATTCAAGAGCCGGTGGTAGGCCTCGTAGAGGATCCCGAGGGAAATCACCACCAGGGCCACTCCATTCAGCAGGGCCGCCAGAATCTCTGCCCGGTGATACCCATAGGTCTTGGAGGCCGTGGCCGGCCGGCCCGCGCACCAGAGAGCGAACAGGCTCAGGCCCAGAGCCGCCGCATCCACCAGCATATGCCCAGCGTCGGCGATAAGCGCCAGACTTCCGGTATAGAGTCCACCCAGAAACTCGATCACCAGATAGGTGGTGGTGAGAAGAAGGGCGATGCGTAGCGCCCTGAGAGGCGAAGACCCCCGGCCGGTTCGCCCTTCACCTGGACGGTGGTGGTGATGATGATGGGCCATGACTCATGCCGAGGGGGTCGACCGCCGGACCGGCCGGCTTGCGTCTCCATTATAGCGCCGGCAGCTGCCCAATGCTCGAACGAGGCCGACAGCGCGTTGCTGCCCGTACCGACGACATTCACTCACGCAGCGCCGCGTCTGCCCCCTCCGGCTCGAAGGCGGGCTGACTCTCCTATGTGGCGATCTCGCCGATTCCGCCCCCCCACTGGTTCGACTGCGGGCGGAGCCCTTGTCTCACCGACTCCCCCTCAAGGGGGGAGTGATACTCGAGCTCCGTATGTATGACTCAGGAATCACTCCCCCCTTGAGGGGGAGTCGCAGAAGCCGAGCCGCAGGCGGTGGCTGATGCGGAGGGGGGCATACGCGAGCCGCAAAGCAGCGCCGTCAGGCGAAGGCTGATGCGGTGGGGGGACTGCGGCCCCCCGCTTTCGTGTAGAATGAATTCGCAGGGTGAATCGGAACGGTGGCGCCAGTGCGCCGGCGGAGGGCTTTGAAAACAACATGATATGGAAGATCGCCCAACCGGACCTCGCCCGGGTCAGGGAGTTGGCCGGGGCCCTGAATATCTCGGGGATTCTGGCAGCGCTCCTGCTGAACCGCGGCCTCCACGCTACCGAACTCGCCAAAAAATTTCTGGACCCCCAGTTCAGCCATCTCCACAATCCCTTCCTCATGTGTGACCTGGAACTCGCCGTCAACCGAATCCGGGAGGCTATCGACCGGCGTCAGAAGATCCTGATCTACGGCGACTACGACGTTGACGGAAGCACCGCCGTGGTCATCCTCAGGAAGGCCCTGGAGATGTTGGGCGCCGAGTGCTCCTACCACATCCCTGAACGGTTGGTGGAGGGCTACGGCATGAGGATTCCGATCCTGGAGAAGGCCGCCCGCGAGGGAGTCCAACTGGTGGTAACCGTAGACACCGGCATCAAGGCTTACGAGGCCGTGGATCGTGCCCGAGTCCTCAATCTCGACTGCGTGATCACCGATCATCACCTGCCGGAAAACGGTCTGCCCAAAGCTCTGGCGGTAGTCAATCCCAAGCGTTCCGACTGTCCCTACCCGGACAAGCACCTTTGCGGGGTGGGGATCGCCTTCAAGCTGGTTCAGGCTCTGTTCATGAAGACCGGCAACGAAAAGCACCTCCCCGCTTTCCTCAAGGTGGTGGCCATCGGCACCATTGCCGACGTCGTTCCGCTCATTGGCGAAAACCGGGTCTTCGCCAAACTCGGACTGGAGGGGCTCCAATCCCCCGCCAATCCGGGGTTGAGATCCTTGATTGAAACCGCCGGACTGGGGGGACGGTCGATCACCAGCACCGACGTGGGCTTCCGATTGGCTCCGAGAATCAACGCCGTCGGACGCATGGGAGGCAGCAGGGAAGCTGTAGAGCTGTTTGCCGCCAGCGACGAGGGAGAAGCCAGGCGCCTTGCCGGCGAGATGAATCGGCTGAACCGGGAACGCCAGATCATCGAGGAGCAGATCCTGAGAGCGATCGAGCGCCAAATCGCTTCCGATCCGGATCTGGTGGCCTCCCCGATCAAGGTGATCGATGGCGACAATTGGCACATCGGGGTACTTGGAATCGTAGCCAGCAAGATCGCAGAGCGCTTCCAGAGCCCAACACTGATCATTTCCAAGATCGACCGGGTGGGTTCGGGTTCGGGTCGGGCTCCCGAGGGATTCCATTTGCTCCAGGCGCTGGAAAGCTGCCGGGACCTGATGGATCGGTTCGGAGGACACGCCCAGGCAGCCGGATTTCAGCTTCCCGCGTCCAAAGTGTCCGAACTGCGGCGGCGAATCAACCGATATGCCGCCTCGGCCGGCGGTTTCAAACCTGGCGAACGCCAACTCAACGTGGACGCTGAAGTTTGTTTGTCCGACCTGGACGATACGGTCTATCGCCAAACTCAACGCCTTTCCCCTTTCGGAAAGGAGAATCCGGCCCCCCTGTTCGTGGCGCGGCAACTGACCCTCATCGCCGAACCACGCATCCTCAAGGGCAGGCATCTCAAGTTTCGGGTGGAGCAGGATGGAAAGGCCATGGATGCCGTGGCATGGAACATGGCGGACCGGCTTCCATCCATTCAAGAGTCCGGCGGTGTGGTTTCGCTGGCGTTCGAGTTGTCCGAGAACCTTTACCAGGGATTCAGGGCTCTGCAATTGGTGGTTCGAGACATTCGGACCGAATAGAGGACCAATCTTCCGATGCGACGTAATTTGCTCAAGCTCGGCCGCATCATTCCGCTACTGGTGGTGGTGAGCGTGGTCGGGGCTGTCTGCATCAGCTACTACCGGAGCACCCGAACTCCCGGAACCCGGCCTGTCCCGCAAGTGGAATCGCTTCCGGAAGAAGCCACCGACCTGATCGAAGGGTTCAGCGTCTCCCACTCGGAACAGGGAAAGACGACCATTGAAGTCACGGCCAAGGTCCAGCTGGGACTCCGGGACAGCAAGAGTCTTCTCGAGCAGGTGAAGGCCAAGGTCTTTCGCACGCAGGAAGGACAGTTTGACACCATTACCAGCTTGCGTTGCGAAGTGGACAATGTCAGCAAGGACGTGGTCTTTCTCGAGAATGTGGTCGTCACCCTGGATACCCCCGACAACGGCGGCGGCGAGTCGATACCCGCCATCGTGAGGGCGGAACGCATGACCTACTCGCGGACCCGGGATCGGGTAACGAGCGAGGCCGCCGTGAGCTTCGAACGGGGACGGGTGAGCGGAAGCAGCCAGGGACTGGTCTACCAGCCGCGCAGCGGCGTGATCCTATTGCCCTCCGAAGTGGACGTGACGGTGCTGCCAGCGCATGAAGGGGATCATCTCCTGCGGATCCGGGCCGACAGCTTGAAGTTCCACAAACGGAGCGGCAGGGTGGCGCTGCGCTCCAACGTTCGGGTGGAAAAGGGCCCCACCGAATTGACCGCGGACGTGATGCGGGCGTTTTTTGCCAGACCGGCCTGGACTTTGAGCCGTATCCAGGCCCAGGGCCAGGTTCGATCCAGGTCCCTGGATCCCGATGTCATGATCCAGGTTCGGGCCGACCGCCTCCGCTACCTCTTCGGGGATGGACCGGACGGCCTCGACAAGATCGTCGCCCAGGGGAATGCCGTGGCCCGTCCGTTGACCGCCCGGTCTCTCCGCGAGCTGTCCGCCCGGCAAATCACCGTGTCTCTTCCGCCCCGGTCCCAGTCCGTCAGGCAGCTAACGGCCGTTGGAGACGCCCGGGTCCAATTCCAGGCGCCGGGTCCTTCCCAGGCAGGGACCCGGACCGGAACCGAGGAGTCCTCCCAACCTCCCGATAGGACCACGCGGCGTATTCTGACTTCCCCCCGAGTAAACGCTCACTTCCGGCCTGAAACCGGCCGCCTCTCCCGGGTTGATGCTCTGGGACCCAGCACCCTGGAAGAGGTCCCCGGAGGACCCGGAGAGGAAAAGCGGAGGCTGTCGGCCCGCGCCCTGAGTCTGTTCTACGGAGAGAATTCGGAACAGCTGGAGCGTTTTACCGCCGACCGGGAGGTAAGACTGGAATTCTCCTCGGCCTCGGGAACTGTCCGGGAAACCAGGAGTCACCACCTGACGGCTCTTTTCGACGGAAAGACCGACCGGTTGTCGGAGATCCGGCAGACCGGAGACTTCCACTATCGGGAGCCAGGCAGGCAAGCCTGGTCGGAATCGGCCACCCACCGGGTCGATTCCTCTCTCATCAGGCTGGAGGGACGCCCCAAGGTGACCGATTCCCAGGGTGAGACCGAGGCCGATGTGATTGAATTCCATCGGGACCGGCATCTGCTCAAGGCGCAGGGCGAGGTTCGATCCGCCTATTTCGGCACCGGGTCCGGCCCCGCCGCCCATCCGGCAGTCTTTGCCTCGGCCCAGTTCATGGAGTATCGGACCCGGGAGGGAATCGGACGCTACCGGAAGAACGCCCGGCTCTGGCAGAAAGACAGGATCCTTTACGCTGAGGACATCCGGTTGAATCGCCTCGAGGGGAAGTTGGTTGCAACCGGTGGGGTAACCAACCTGTTCCACCGCCCGGGCGAGGCAGAATCCTCCCCCGGCACCATAGTCCGGTCCGAAAAGATGACCTACGAAGAGGGGGCCCGCAAGATCGTGTACGAAGAGGGGGTCGCGACCACCACGCCGGAGGGCAGGCTGCAGTCGGACCGACTTCAGGTTTTTCTCCGGCAGGAAAAGGGACAGACATCGGTGGACAAGGCCCTGGCAGAGGGAAACGTCAGAATGGCTCAGCCCAACCGCACCGCGTCCTCGCAATGGGCGGAATATCGCGGCCGCGAGCGCAGGGTGGTCCTATGGGGAGGGTCGCCCCAAGTCGTGGATTACGAGCGAGGTTCCACCACCGGGGCTCGATTGACAATCGATATTGGGGGTGGTAGCGTTGCCGTCGAGGGCAATTCCCAGAATCGTGCCGTCACGACGCAACGTCTGTCCAGATAGGCCAGGATGCAAGTCTTGAAAGCGGCCAACCTGGTCAAGTCCTACAAGGGCAGACGGGTTGTGAACGACGTCACGCTCAGGATCCGTCAGGGAGAAGTGGTCGGGCTCCTTGGACCCAATGGAGCCGGAAAGACAACCACCTTCTACATCCTGGTGGGGCTCACGTCTCCCGACCGGGGGCAGGTATTCCTGGATGGCAGAGAGATTACCGATCTGCCCATGTACCTCCGGGCCAGGAGCGGTATCAGCTATCTGCCTCAGGAGCCTTCCGTCTTCCGCAAGCTGTCGGTTGACGACAACATCCTGGCCATCCTGGAGACGCTTCCCTACACCAGGGCTCAGAGGCGGAAACGGCTGGATGACCTGATTGAAGAGCTGGGACTGATCCATGTGCGCAAGAACCTCGGCGATGCGCTTTCGGGCGGGGAAAGGCGGCGGGTCGAGATCGCCCGTTCGCTGGTCATCTCTCCGTCGTTCATTCTTTTGGATGAGCCCTTCGCCGGAATCGATCCGATTGCGGTGCTGGACATTCAGCGCATCGTCAATCGGCTGCGCGCCAAGGGTATCGGGGTCCTGATTACCGACCACAACGTTCGGGAAATCCTCAGAGTGACGGATCGCGCCTACATCATCAATGACGGAAAGATCCTGCAGGCAGGGACTCCCCAGGAGTTGGCCTTGAATCAAGAGGTGAAGCGATTGTACCTGGGAGAAAACTTTCGCTTGGAATAACCGCCATGGCTTTCCTGGAGCAGCGGCTCAACCTCAAACCCACCCAAAAGCAGGTGCTGACCCCCAGCCTGGTTCAGATGGTCAGCGTCCTGGCCCTCAATAAACTCGAACTTGCGGAAATGATCTCCCAGGAACTGATGGAAAATCCGGTGCTGGAAGAAGCCACCGAGCTCACGGACTCGAACGAGGACGGTCCCACCGGGGAGGAGCGGGCATCCGACCCCGCCGACAAGGAGATCATCGAGATCACCGACTCCCAGAACGGAGAGCCCAGCGATCCCTTTGAACACATCGACTTTGGAAGCTTTTTCGACGACTACCTGGATCCCGGCTATCGCACCCAGTTATCGGGCGAGGTCGCCGAACGTCCTGCCTTTGAGAACTTTCTGGCAGAACCCACCAACCTCTGCGACCACCTGCAGTGGCAACTGAGCCTGTCGGTGGCCCCGGAGCCCGTCCGCAACGCGGCCGCCTCCATCATCGGCAACCTCAACCGGGACGGGTATCTGACGGCGGACATCGAAGAAATTTCCGCTACCGGCAATCATAACGCCGGGGAAATCGCCGGCGCCCTGCAGCTGATCCAGACCTTCGATCCGGCAGGCGTTGGAGCACGAGACGTGCAGGAATGCCTGCTGATACAGTTGAAGCATCTGCCCGGGAACCAGTCCGTCGCCATCGAGATCGTCAGCAATCACCTGAAGCGGCTGCAAAACAAGCATTACGCGGAAATTGCCAGAGCGCTGAACAAGCCGCTCGAGCAGGTTCTGTCCCATATAGGGGTCATCAAGGATCTCGACCCTCGGCCGGGTCAGCGCTACAACAAGCCGGAGACCCGGGTCGTCGAGCCGGACGTGTTCATCGTCAAGGGTGAGAACGGCTATTCGGTGAGTGTCAACGAGGACGACCTGCCGCAATTGCGCGTGTCCGGGCGCTACCGGAGAGTGATCAGCCGGGGCGGTATTTCCAAGGAAGGCCTGGAGTACGTGAAAGAGCGCTATTCCTCCGCTCTCCGCTTCATCAGGAACGTCGAACAGCGCAAGCGGACCATCATTCGCGTCTGCGAGTCCATCGTGCGGCGGCAAACCGACTTTCTGGACCGCGGCCTCGACCATCTGAGGCCCATGATGATCAAGGAGGTCGCCGAAGAAGTGGGCGTCCACCCCTCGACTGTCAGCCGGGCGGTGGCCGACAAGTACGCCCAAACCCCTCAGGGGGTCTACGAGCTGCGTTTTTTCTTTTCCGAGGGGGTTCAAGGACCTGCCGGGACTCTCATTCCGCTGACCACTGCTCGACGCAGAGTCAAGCAGCTCATTCAGGAAGAAGACCCGACCAGGCCGCTGACCGATGAGCAGATCACGCGGAGACTGAACGGCGAAGGTATCATGGTCACCCGGAGAACCGTGGCCAAGTACCGCGAAGACCTGAAGATCCTGAGCACTCATCAGCGCCGTGTCAGAACGAATTCGCTCTCGCGTCCCAAGTCGGCACAGGCCAATAAATGAGCCGCCCGCCGCGGTGCCGCCCTCAGCTCCTCACGGGTGGAGCGGGCGGCTCCAAATGAGAAGCAGGCACGGGCGAGTCACTGGAGAAGACCCGATGCAAGTGGCATATACGGGGCGAAACATTGAAGTCACTCCTGCGCTGCGGGATTTCACCGAGGGGCACCTCAGGAAGATCCGCAAGATTCTGGGTGAAGCCATCCACGTTCACATGACCCTGACGGTACAAAAGCACCGGCAAATCGCGGAGATCCATTTGCATTCCAGATCCCTGGACATCAACGGACTTGAAGAAACCAACGACATGCACGCCTCCATAAACGCCGTGCTGGAAAAGGCCGAACGCCAGGCCTTGAAGCACAAGGGAAAGAAACTCACCAGAAAGCGCCACCCCGCCTCCCGCCCGACCACCAACTCCCCGAGCTCGAACCGGCCCCCGTCGCAAGCCCCACGGGTCATCAAGTCAACCTCTGTCGCCGCCAAGCCCATGACCGTCGAGGAGGCCGTCCAGGAAGTCAACGGCGGCAACGGCAATTTCCTGGTTTTCCGAAACGCCGAGTCCGAGAAAGTCAACGTCCTCTACAAGCGCAAGGACGGCAACTTCGGGCTGATTGAACCCTAGACCGCAATTCTCACCAGGTCGCTGGTAGCATGACGAACGGGAGTTTATCTTTCAGTACCTTGATTGGCTCCATGGTAAGGGCTTGCAGGTAACAGACGGCGCTGGGCATGCCCTGACTGGTCCTTTTCCATTCAGCGCGCACAGGCTCCCTCGACCGTAGTGACCGCTACGCTCTTCGGTCGCGAGCACGCGCTGACGGGAAAATTCCTGCGCCATGATCATGCCCCCTGGTGAGAAATGCGGGCTCGTGCTCTGTCCCAGGAATAGGGTTGCGATCTTTCGGAGCGCAACGGCGCCGGATTCCAGGAGCGATGACGAGCCAATGCGATTCATTGCGAGGAGGAGCGACGACGGAGACGGCGCCGTTCCGCCCGAACCCGGAGGGCCGATGGAGGTTCTCAATGGGGGTAGCAAGAAGGTGCTTGTTGTGTGAAACGCAACGGGCCTCTCCTACCGACCGTTTCCCGGTGGAACCTCCATCGGCGATGGTAAGCGTATTTCTGGGATAGGACACTCGATGCAAGCCGGAAGTCCCTTTGTCATCATCACGGGTCTGAGCGGATCCGGCAAAGATACGGTCCTGAAGGCCTTTGAGGACATGGGGTATTTCTGCGTCGACAATCTCCCCCTGGAGCTGATTCCCAAGTTCGCCGAGCTCTGCAACCAGGCCCGGGCGCAAATCAAGCGCGCCGCCATCGTGATCGACGTGCGCGAGGGCGACGAACTGGCCCGGTTCCCGCAGCTTTTCGAAAGCCTGAAGAAGACGTCCCTGGCCATCACCCTGGTCTATCTGGAGGCCACTCCCGGCTCCCTGATCCGTCGCTACAGCGAGACCCGCCGGCCGCATCCGCTCAAGGGAGACGAGCCCATTGCCTCCGCCCTGGCCGAAGAGCGACGCCGTTTGGCTCCCTTGAGGAAACTGGCCGACCAGGTCATCGACACCAGCCCTTTCAACGTTCACGAACTGAGGCGATTTATGGTCGACAAGTTCCAGGAGCGGGACTCGACGGCCCTCCTCATTTCACTGGTCAGCTTCGGGTTCAAGCACGGCCTGCCCGCCGAGGCCGACCTGGTCTTCGACGTCCGCTTTCTGCCCAATCCCAACTTCGTGCCCAATCTCAAGCCCAAGAACGGGAACGACCCGGCCGTGGCCTCTTACGTTCAATCATTCGATCAGACCCGGCAGTTTCTCCAACGCCTGGAGGACCTGTTCCTGTTCCTGATTCCCAACTACGCCATCGAGGGCAAGAGCTATCTGACCATCGCATTCGGCTGCACCGGAGGCCGGCACCGATCGGTCGCGATAGCCAACCAGATCGGCGGGATGCTGAACCTGAAGGGTTACACCGCCAAGGTGCTCCATCGCGATCTGGCGCTTTCCTGAGGGAATTGTTCGTGACCCTCCCCAAGACCCCCTCCTCCCCTCGGGCCAGCGACATTCACGTCCTGGAGGTCGATCACGACTTCGAAGACTTCCGACTGCGCATGCCTTACCAGTTCGGCGGTCGAACCATCACCCACCTCACCCTTTTGAATGTCTCCGTCCTGGTCAGGAACGGGCACGGCAGGCAGGCCAGGGGAGCGAGTTCGATGCCGATGGGCAACGCCTGGGCCTTCCCTTCCTCCCGGGTCACCCACGATCAGTCACTGCGAGCGATGCGAGTGCTGGCAGAACGGATCGCCTCCATCACCGCCGAACATCCCCGAAGGGCCCATCCCATCGACCTCAACCGCAGCCTGGAGCCGCTCTATCTCAGGGTTGCCGCCCGGGTCGGCACCGAGAATCGATTGGCCGAACCCATTCCCAAGCTCTGCGCTCTGGTGGTCGCCAGCCCATTCGACCTGGCCATCCACGACGCCTTCGGGAAAGTCAACGGCGTGAACACTTACCACGCCTACGGCCCCGAGTTCATGGGCCGGGACCTCGGCTACTACCTGGGAGAAGACTTCAAGGGGGAGTGGCTGAATCGCTACCTGCGGAAAAGCCCGGCCCCGTACCTGCACCTTTACCACTCGGTCGGCGCCTCCGATCCCCTCGATTCGCTTGATGGCGGCCCGGCGGTGGAGGACGGCCTGCCGCAAACCCTGGCGGAATGGATTGCCGCCGAGGGCCTGACCCACTTCAAGGTGAAGTTGAACGGGAGCGACCTCCGCCTGGACGTGAACCGAATGGTGGATATCGAGCGGGTGGTGAGCGTCAGCCAGGAAAAGCGGAATTTCCGGGATTGGAAGTACTCCCTGGACTTCAATGAGGGATGCCGGGACGTGGACTACCTGCTGGACTTCCTGCGAGAGATCGAGAACCAGGCGCCGTCAGTGACGGCCCGTTTGCAATACGTCGAACAGCCCACCTCCCGCAATCTGGCCGGACCTCCCAGGATCCGCCTGCACCCGGCGGCCCGGAGGGTTCCGCTGGTGGCCGACGAGGCCCTGGTGGACATGGAGTCCTTTCGGCTTGCCCGCGAAGTCGGCTACAGCGGAGTGGCCCTGAAGACCTGCAAGGGACAATCCCAGTCCCTGCTTCTGGCCGCGGCCGCCCGGAAGTACGGGGCTTACCTCTGCGTTCAGGACCTTACCTGCCCGGGATTGTCCCTGGTCCACTCCGCCGGTCTGGCCGCGCATCTGCCCGGGGTTCACGCGCTTGAAGCCAACAGCCGCCAGTACATTCCATCTGCCAACCAGCGCTGGAAGTCGAGGTTTCCTGCCCTGTTTCAGATCACCGACGGTCGTTTGGGGACGGACGGCCTGCGAGGAACCGGCCTGGGGACGGGAGAGGCTACGATGCGATCAGACTCTTGAGGAAGGCGATGGTGGCGGGGTCCATCCAGTCGCGGTCCCCGGTCACCTTGCACAGGATGACGCCCTGCTTGTCCACGATATAGGTCTCGGGAACCATGTGGGTGCCGTAGAGTTTGGCGATTTTCTCCTGGAAGTCCGCGTAGATTCCGAAACCAAAGGAATATTTCACCAGAAAGGTGTCGATCGGTTCCCAGGAATCGTCCACGCTGAGGGCCATGATCTTCAATTGGGTCTCGTCGATCTCCTTGCGGAGCGACTCCATGGAGGGCATTTCCTCGATACAGGGAGGACACCAGGTGGCCCAGAAGTTGATCAGCACCACCTTGCCCTTGAAGTCACTCAGCCGGTGCACCTGGCCGTCCCGGTCCTGTACGGCGAACTCCGGCGCCGGCCGGTCGAGAGCCACCATCCCGGGGAGGCAGGGGGAGCGGGAGCCGGAACAGGCCGCCAGCACCAGACAGACCAGACTTGCAACCGCCAGGCCTGGGAGGAAACGACTTGCAGTGACCCTGCCGTGTTTGCCGGCCATCGGCTCTCTCCTACACCGCCTATTCCTTCACCTCACACCTGGTTCAACCAGTGACCCAGCTTCTCCTTCTTGGTCTTGAGGTATTTCCGGGTAGAGCCTCGGGGAGATATCTCGATAGGAATCCTCTGCGGGACCCGGACTCCGGCATCCTCCAACGCCTTCAGCTTGCCGGGATTGTTGGAGAGCAGCCGCACCCGGGAAATACCCAGATCCTTGAGGATCTCGGCGCAGACGGAATAGTCGCGCTGATCGGCATCGAACCCCAACCTGTGGTTGGCTTCCACGGTATCGATTCCCTGGTCCTGAAGCTCGTAGGCACGCAACTTGTTGAGCAGCCCGATCCCTCTCCCCTCCTCCGGATGGTAGATGATCACTCCCTGCCCTTCCGCCTGAATCCTCTGCATGGCAAACCTGAGCTGCTCGCCGCAGTCGCATCGGATCGAGCCGAAGACGTCACCGGTCAGGCACTGGGACTGGATGCGAACCAGCGGCGCCGATGCTGCCGTGAGGGCACCCTTGTACAAGACCACGTAGGGCTTGGCGACCCCGCCCGTGCCGGCCTCGTAACCGAGCAGGTCGAAGTTGCCGTGGGCGGTCGGCAGCACGGTACTGGCGATTCTCCTCACAGCCATCCGGAGCCTCTCGATAATGGGCTGAACCCGGCCGCGGCCGGGGGACTGCGCTGCCAAAGAAACGCTGAATCCTATTCGATGCGCCCACCGCTGTCAAATGACGGCGGGGGGAGCGGGTCCGGACCGGCTGCAGGCGGGCACTCACCCCAAAACCGCACCAATTCAGCCTCATAGGCCGTGGAGACCAGCTCGACCGGCGACGACTCGTACCAATCCCCCGGGAAAAGGCTCATGTAGTTTTCGTATCCGAACCGCTGGCCGATGAGCACGATGATTCCCCGATCGGTCTCGGAGCGGATAACTCGCCCCGCCGACTGCACCACCCGGTTCATCCCGGGGAACAGGCAGGCGTACTCGAAGCCCCGGCCGTACTGCTCTTCAAAGTACCGCCGCGTGAGGTCGAGCTCGCGGCCGACCCGGGGAAGTGCCGGCCCCACGATGATGACCCCGATGGCCAGATCTCCCGGATAGTCGACGCCCTCGGCGAATATCCCCCCTTGCACCCCCAGCAACAGGTGTGGCCGGCTGCCGCCGGCGAATTCCTCCAACAGGGCGTTGCGGGAATGGTCGCCCATGGTTCTCTTCTGAACCAGCAGGCGATAGCCCTCCGGGCGGAGAAAGGAACGAACCGCGCCCAGGAACTCGAAGCTGGGGAAAAAGGCCAGGTAGTTGCCCGGCCGGATGGCCACCACCCGCTCGATGATCCGCCCGACCCGAGGGGCGGTCTCCGCCCGGTGCCGGTACCGGGTGGAAACTTCGGGAACCACCACCACCTTGCGATTCTCCGGGGGAAAGGGGGAAGGCAGGGAAAGCAGCCTGGCGTCCGGCTCGAAACCCAAAACGTCCCGGTAGAATTCCAGCGGGGACAGGGTGGCCGACATGGCCACCACCGAGTGAAAGGACCGATGCCGCTTCCGGAGTTGCAGGGCGGGATTCAGACAGAAGATGCGGAGCTGATCGGACTTCCCGGTCTCATCGTAGAGATGAACAAACTCCTCCCCCTCGATCTCCAGAACGGTGCGGAACTCTTCCAGGCCGCGGGCCATTTCCAGGAACTCGTCCTCCCCGCGGGGAACGGCACGCCGCTTCGGATTCAGCAGGTAGCGGCGCAGCAGATCGTGGAGGCGGCCCCCCAGATCGTCAAAGAAGGACCTGTCCAGGCGGACGGGAAAGGGGTTCCCTTCCGAACTCTCTCGGAAGTCGGCTCGCACTTCTCCAAAGTAGGACTCCAAACGGTTCAGACAGTCCACCACGTCCCGGGCGAAGCCGGCATCTTCTCCTCCGGCATTCTCGGCTCTCTCCTTGGACCCGAACTCGATGGCCGCCTGGGCAGCATCCGCCTTGCCCGCAAGAGCCTGCATCTTCCTCTTGAGACTGCGAACCCTTCCCAGGTCCAGGCGGGGGGAGTAGTAGTCTCGAGCCCGCCCATACAGGTTGTGGGCTTCGTCGATGATCACCACGGCCGCACGGCTGTCCCCGGAAAAACGGCGCTTGAGGCTGATTCGCGGATCGTAGAGGTAGTTGTAGTCGCACAGCACCAGATCGGCTTCCGGCAAGAGTTCCACCGACAGTTCGAAGGGACAGATTTCGTTCTCCACCGCTCTCTGGTATACCAGATCGGGGGTGATCACGGTGAAGTCCGCCAGGCTCCTCCTCAGGTCGCTGCTCTCCAGCTTGCCGTAGAAGTCTCGAGCGTAGGCGCAGCGGGAGGGGTGGCAGCAGACCACGTCGTTGGCGCAGATCTTCTCCTTGGACCGGAGGACCAGACCGGTGAAGGGACGCCCCGATCCATCCTCCTCGCTCCGCGCCTCGTCCCACAGGCTCAGCGTGTCTGCGACAATGCGCTGCTGGGTGGTCTTGGAGGTCAGAAAGAACACCGACAGACCGTGGCGGCGGCTGAACCTCAGGGCGGCATAGAGCGCCGCCACCGTCTTGCCGATCCCTGTCGGGGCGGAAACCAGCAGGGGCCGGCTGGATTGGAGCG
>JAPPDF010000029.1 GCA_028875575.1 Acidobacteriota bacterium | reverse complement strand
CCACCTTGAGCCTTCAGGGGAAGACCCTCTGGGCCTACCTGTTTGCCGAGTTCATGATCCTGATGCACCTGATGGGAACCGATCAGACCAACGTGCAGCGCTATGCCGCCGCGGCCAGCGACAAGGCGGCGGCCCGCGGGGCCTGGATCGGTTGCTGGCTGTCGGTGCCGACCTGGAGCTACTACCTGTTTCTGGGCACCTGCCTCTACGTCTATGTGAAGGTGGTGCCGGGGACGGGGCTGGAGGGCCTGCCTCCCGATTCCGTTTTCCCCCGCTTCATCCTGACCCAGGTTCCGGCCGGCGTGGGCGGCTTCGTGCTATCGGGGCTGCTGGCCTCGGCCATGTCCACCCTGGATTCCAGCATCAATGCCACCGCCGCCACCGTCACCACCGACTTCTACAGGAGGCTCTGGGTCAAGGGGCGGGACCCGATCCACTATGGCAAGGTGGGGAAGGTGGTGAGCCTGCTGTTCAGCCTGGTGATGATCACCACCGCCTGCGGTATCCACTTCTACCGGGTGTCCGAGACCCTGGACGACCTTCAGCGGATGCTGCTTTCGGTCATGGGCGGGGGACTGCTCAGCCTGTTCCTGGTCGGTTTCCTGACCCTCAGGGTGAACAGCCGGGCCGCCATGACGGCTACCGCCGTCACCGTGCTGTCGGTAGCCGGCTGGCTCTTCATGGATACTCCCCTGGGCAAGGGGTTATTCCCGGGGTTGGCCGCCGTCATGCCCGGAAATTTCTGGGTCAGCACCTTCGCCAACCTGCTGCTGTTCGGCATCGCCTACGTCGCCAGCCTGCTGATGGGCAGCCACAAGCAGCGGAACCTGGCCGGGCTGACGATCTGGAGAGGAAGGACCGGTCTCGACTGAGGCGGGCCGGTCCGCAAAAACATTGAATGTTCAGGGCGTTGAGGTTGACTTTTCAAGCCCCTAGAGGTACCTTGATTCTTCCAACAAGGTCCATCTACCTCCGGGTGCATATCGCCACATGACGTCTTTGTTGCGAGTTCTGCTGTTCTCCTGTCTTCTACCGGTCCTGGCCCTTCCCGCCACCGGCGCGCAGCCTGCCGTCCCGTCGGAGTCGCAGGAACGGTTCGAACGCGATATCCGGCCCATCCTGAGCCGGAACTGCCTTGCCTGTCACGACGGCGAAACCCGCCAGAGCGGACTGGGTCTGGAGAGCCTGGCCGATATTCTCAAGGGAGGCGCCCTGTCGGGTCCCGCGGTGCTGGCCGGGCAGAGCAGCGCCAGCCCTCTCATCCAGTACCTCAAGGGGGAAAAGCAGCCCCGCATGCCCCTGACCGGCAGTCCGCTGCCGGAAGCCGACATCGCAACCATCTCCCAATGGATCGACGAGTTGCCGGCGGCAGCCGGCGGAGAGGCCGAGGAGGAGTCACTCGCCTGGCCCTGGACGCCCCTGGCGGAGCCGTCGCTGCCCGAGGTGCGCAACCGGTCCTGGGTCAAGAACGGAGTGGACGCCTTCATCCTGGCCAGATTGGAAGAAAAAGGAATGGCTCCGGCGCCGCCCGCCTCCGAGCGGGCCCGCCTGCGGCGTCTCTATTTCGGATTGATCGGGCTGCCGCCCACTCCGGAGGAAGCCGAACGCTTTCTGGCGGATCCGTCCTCCGAGGCCTATGGCCGGGAGATCGAGAGCCTGCTCTCCCGTTTCGACTACGGTGCCCGCTGGGGCCGGCACTGGCTGGACCTGGTGCGCTACGCCGACACCGGGGGAGAGTCGACCGACGATGCCCGCTCCCACCTGTGGCGATACCGGGACTACGTGATCCGGGCTTTCAACCAGGATCGACCCTACGACCGCTTCATCAAAGAACAGATCGCCGGCGACGCCTACCGCCACTACGGGGACGAAGCCAAGCTGGGAACCGGGTTCCTCTACCAGTGGATTCCGGTGCAGCGGGACAGGGGTCCGGAGCGGCGCCGGGATGTCCTCAATGACGTGGTCGGGACCACCGGTTCGGTCTTCCTGGGCATGACCCTGGGTTGCGCCCGCTGCCACGACCACAAGTACGATCCCATTCCCACCCGTGACTACTACAGGCTGGAGGCCTTCTTCGCCCCGCTGCTGCTCAAGGCCACCTCCGTTCCCTTTACCGAGTTCGAGCTGGCGGGCCGGCAGCCCGAGGTCTGGAAAGAGAAGGCTGCCGCCTGGGACGCCGTCCTGGAATCCCGAAAGGCCCTGGGAGAACGAAAGAAAGCCGAATTCAAGGCCCGCATGAAGGCTCACCGCTCGCCGGTCATGGCCCAGGATCTCAAGGATTGGGCCCTGGACATCACCGACACCGACCTGAGATGGGCCATGAATGATGGAGTGCTCTTCAGCAAGGAGGAGCAGGACCTCTACCAGTTGCTGCGCAAGCAGACCACCCGCTTCGCCAATCCCAACAACCCGGGCTATTTCAAGCCCATGGCCTTCACGGCTTCCGATTCCCCCTTGCGGCACACGGTGGGCACCTACGTTCTGAAAGGCGGCAACTATCTCCTGAGGGGCGAGGAAGTGCAACCGGGCTTTCTCAGCGCGGTGACGGGCCACACCGATCCGGTGAACCTGGAGGGATTGTCCAGCCGGCGCAAGGTGCTGGCCGAGTGGATCGCCAGTCCCGACAACCCCCTTACCGCCAGGGTGATGGTGAATCGCATCTGGCAGTACCACTTCGGCACGGGGCTGGTGCCTCAACCGAGCGACCTGGGGAAGAACGGAGGCGGGACCCGCCATCCCGAGCTCATCGACTGGCTGGCCTGGAAATTCATCCGGAGCGGCTGGAGCGTGAAGGCGATCCACCGCCTGATTCTGCAGTCGAACACCTACCAGCAGTCCCTGCGTCATCCCCGGTGGGAGACCTACGAGGAGATCGATAGCGCCAATCGCTATCTGTGGAAGCGCAGTCCCATTCGCCTGGAGGCCGAAGTCATTCGCGACAGCCTGCTGGCGGTCAGCGGCGAGTTGAATCCCCTGCAGGGAGGCCCTCCCTTCTTTCCAAGGATCGACCAGGAGGTGATGGACCGGGCCAGCACCTGGTGGGAAGCCTCTCCGGTCGAGGACCGCAACCGGCGGACCGCCTACATGCTGCAGTGCCGCTCCCTGCAGTCTCCCATGATCAGTGCCTTCGACGGGCCCAACATCCAGGAAACCTGTCCCGTGCGGGGAGTGACCACGGTGACTCCTCAGGTGTTCGCTCTCTTCAACAGCGACTTCTCACACGAGCAGAGCCAGGCCATGGCACGCCGCATTGTCAGAGAAGTGGGCAAGAATCCCGAGCGGCAGATCGAACGGGCCTTCCGGCTGGCCCTGCAGCGGCCGCCCTCCCCGGCTGAAAAGCAAAAATGCCTGTCCTTCCTGGACGGAAGCCGGGACCTGCCCGGCGATAGCCGCGAGTTGACCCTGAAGACGATTTCGTTTGCGGACAGCGCCGGTGTGGAAGGGAAGGCAGCGTCTCAAGCAGGATCCGGAAAGTATTCGCTTGCCAGCCTTTGCCTGGTACTGTTCAACATGAACGAATTCGTGTTCCTGGAGTAGCCGCGAGGGCAACGGAATCTAAAAAGGAGTCCCCGATGCCAAAACCTGAATTCAGTTTCTGCGGACAGGTCGAGCCCGAGCCCGATTCTCGCCTGGGCGGGTTGGGGCGCAGGGACTTCCTGTTCCGGTTCGGGCGCGGGCTCGGAAGCCTGGCCCTGTCCTCGCTGCTCTTCCAGGACACGCTTCGCGGCGCCGGACGCCGGCTCGAGGATCCCCTGCTGCCCAAGGCCCCCCATTTCGAGAGCAAGGCCAAGGCCTGCATCTTCCTCTTCATGGAAGGCGCACCCAGCCAGATGGACACCTTCGATCCCAAGCCCGCTCTGGACAAGTACCACGGGACGCCGGTCACCCGGATTTACGGGAGCATGGAGAAACGGATCTACGTGGGCACTCCCTTCAAGTTCGCCAGGCACGGGCAGTGCGGCATGGAGGTTTCGGACATCTTTCCCCACCTGTCGACCTGCGTGGACGACATCGCGGTGGTCCGGTCGTTGCACACCGATTCCCACAACCATCCGGCCGGGTGCTTCCTGATGAACACCGGGGTCTCCATTCCGGGCAGTCCCTCGGTGGGTTCCTGGCTGGTCTACGGACTGGGCAGCGAGAACCAGAACCTGCCCTCCTTCGTGGTGTTGCCGGACCGGCGGCGGGGTATATCGGGAGGCGCGGTCAACTACTCCAATGCCTATCTGCCGGCGGCCTGCCACGGCACCATGCTCAACCCCGACGGTGTCCCCATCGTGGACCTGCAGCCACCCGCGGGGATGAGGCGGGAGGAACAGGAGGCCAGCGTCAAGCTTCTGAATGAGTTGAACGAGCCCTACCTGGAGTCGGATCCCTCCAACAGCGGCCTGCTGACCCGCATGAAGAACTACGAGCTGGCCTTCCGCATGCAGTTCGCCGTCCCGGGGGCCCTGGACATCGACAGCGAGTCGGAGAAAACCAAGGAGCTCTACGGGCTCAACGACAGGATCACCGAGCCCATGGCCCGCAAGTGCCTGATGGCCCGGCGCCTGGTGGAGCGCGGGGTGCGCTACGTGCAGGTCTACTGCAGCGGCTGGGACTCCCACGAGAATATTGCCGCCGAGCATCGCAGGCGTGGCTATGAGACCGACCGGCCGGTGGCTGCCCTCCTGAAGGATCTCAAGCAGCGGGGCCTGCTGGACCAGACCCTGCTGGTGTGGGGCGGCGAGTTCGGACGCACGGCCGACAATTCCATGTCCTTCTTCCGTTCCAACCCCGGCCGTGACCACAACAAGGAAGCCATGGTGATGTGGTTTGCCGGCGGGGGGATCAAGGGAGGCACGGTGGTCGGCAATACCGACGAACTGGGCATCAAGGCCGCCGAGAACGTCTACCACCTGCACGACCTGCACGCCACCATCCTTCGCCTGATGGGTCTGGACGACATGCGCCTGACCTACTACCACGCGGGCCGCCTCAAGCGGCTCACCGACCTGGGCGGCAGGCCCATCAAGGAAGTCCTGGCCTGAGGCAATCAGTCAGCCGATCCGACCAGAGCCTTTCCCACCTTGCCGTGTATCCCGGGTTTCCAGCCGATCCACGGGAGCATGGCCTATCGCCCCGCACCTCCCGGCCACGTCCCGATCCCAATAAAGTCACGCACCGGCGGCGATAGCTTGGCGTGCACTCCGGAAAGTTCCCGAAAGGAGGTCCTCATGGTTTCCGTTCTGTCGCTATGGCTGCCGGTGTTGATTTCGGCGGTGCTGGTCTTTGTTGTGAGTTCCCTCATTCACATGGTCCTGAAATATCACAAGGGGGACATGGGAGCCTGCCCCGAAGAGGCCAAGGTGATGGATGCGCTCCGGCCGTTCAAGATCCCGCCGGGCAACTACGTCGTCCCCTGCGCTTCCGACTCCAAGGAGATGTCCACGCCGGAGTTCGTGGAGAAGATGAACAAGGGGCCGGTGGCTTTCATGACGGTGCTTCCCAACGGTCCCTTTTCGATGGCGAAGAGTCTGTGGATGTGGTTCGGTTATTCCATCCTGGTCGGGGGCACTGCCGGCTACGCGGCCGGGTTGACCCTGGGGGCCGGCTCCGAATACCTGACCGTCTTCCGGGTGGTCGCGGTGGTGTCGTTTGCCGGATATTCGCTGGCCATCCTGCAGAATGCCATCTGGTGGTATCGAGGCTGGGGCTACACTCTGCGCACCATGTTCGACGGCCTGATCTACGCCCTCCTGACCGCCGGAACCTTCGGCTGGCTGTGGCCCTAGCGGGGTTGCAGACGATCGATGACTTGAGCGGTCAGAGCGGTTTCCAACCAATTCGAGTGAGATAGAGGTGCTATTCGAGTAATTTCGATCAACGATGAGTCGACGGACGATTTGCAGGAGCCAGAAGTCGAGGATGCGATCACTGAGGCATTGAAGGATGTCACCGCCGACGATTGGGATGGTGTCCCCGATGACCTGACAGACCGATTAGATCACTACCTGTACAGTGGCGGGAAAGAGTGAGGGGTCGTGTTGGTTGACACTCCTGTTGGAATGCTTTGGCCCGCGCAAACGATCCGTGTGGCGAGTGGTGGTAATCGCCGGACAGTACGCCTGTAAGCGATGTCGGGTTAGACGGTATATTCTGTTCCCTCTTTGAAAGCCTTGTACAAGTCGCACTCGCAAGGACCGAGCAGGTCTATTCCCCCTTGATATGACAGACCGGGACTCATTTGGCCAAAAGCTCGCGTGCGGGGAATTCAGTCCGGTCAAATAGGTTGACATTAGAACCTTTTGCAAAATTCGGCAGCGGGACGTTTGCCGGGAATGGCCACAAAAGGCCCAAAAAACACAAATTGTGCCTTTTGTGGTTCGACAGCCTTTTTCACCGGGTCGCAACTGATATTGAAAAAGGCAGGAACACAGGTATGCAGGCAAGATGACCTGCCCCGGTGCGGATTTTGCAAAAAGCTCATTAATATAGTTAATAATTAAGTAAGTTTTATAAACTAATTATTTAATATAATTAATATTTGTGGTAAAAGTGACCCCATGCAAGGACAGCTACCCAAGTCCTGCCCCAGTTGCGGAGTCGGCCTGCGCGTGGCCCAGCTTGCCTGCCCGGGCTGTGAGACCCTGGTAAGCGGGAACTACCCGCTGCCCGCGCTCGCCCGTCTCTCCGACGACGACCAGCAGTTCGCCCTGTCATTCATATTGAGCAGCGGGAGCCTCAAGCAGATGGCCAGGCTCTACGGGGTATCCTATCCGACCGTTCGCAACCGGCTGGACGATCTGATTTCCCTGCTGAGCGATGCCATGGAGGCTCCCGACGGAAATGAGGTGAAAGATGGAGAATAGCCCCTCGACCCATCAGGAGATGCAACAGGAGATGACCATCGGCCGGTGGCTCTTCAATCCGTTCGTTCGTATCGCCGGAGCCCGCTCCCTGATTGTCGGTCTGGCCGGGATTGTGGTGGCCGGACTGGCGGCCGCCGGGGCCGGCATTCGCTTCGATGGGTTGCTCGACGTTCATGCGGGCAACGAAGTTGCGCTGTGGGTGCCGGTCGTGGAGGGATTGGTGAACTGGGCCGTGTTCACCCTGCTGTTGTTGGTGGTGGCTCTGCTCTTCAGCAAGAGCGCCGTGCGGCCTATCGACGTTGCAGGCACACAGGCCATGGCCCGGATGCCCCTGCTCCTGGCGGCCGCCATCTGCAACCTTCCCTTGATCCAGGACGCTTTCGACAGGATGGCCGCGGTTCTGTTGGGCTTTGAACTCGAGGGAAATACCCTGACCGGACTTGTCGCCGGGATCCTGGTGACTTTGGGCGGGGTGGTCTGGATGGTGGCCTTGATGTGGAAGGCCTTCTCGGTATCCTGCAACATGAGGGGCGGCCGGGCTATCGCCCTTTTCATCTTGGCCGTACTACTCGGTGAGGCGGCGACCCTTTATCTGACGAGGTATGTCCTGTAGCCTACCGCAGCATGTTCCTGAGCAGCGGAGTCTGCCGCTTGCTCACGGTGTATTCCAGCCCGTTGGTCAGGGTCAGCAGCCAGCGCTGGCTGCTGAGAGGGCTTATCCTGCGCACCTTGTCCAGGTTGACCAGAACGCTACGGTGGACCCGCTGAAACCGGGTGTCGCTGAAGCGGTCGTCGATGGCCTGGAGGGTCTGAGTGGCCATGTAGCTCTTGTCGCGGGTCCTGACCCAGACGATTTCACGGTCGGCCTGGAAAGCAAAGACTTCATCCGGATCCAGCAGATAGTAGTCCTCACCCTTCCTGGCCACGATCTTCACCATTCCGCGCTTTTCCCCGGTCGTGGCCGCCCCCAGCGTTTGAGCTACCCGTTCCACGGCTTCCTGCCGATTGCCCAGGGCCGCCTGGGCGCGTCCAACGGCAGTCTGCAGCCGATCCGGGCTGACCGGTTTCAGCAGGTAATCGACCGCGCCAACCTCAAAGGCGTTGAGGGCATGCTCGCTGTAGGCGGTCACAAAGATGATGGAGGGCAGCGGCCCCTGGAGTTGCCGCAGCATCTGGAAGCCGTCCATCAAGGGCATCTGGATGTCCAGCAGGACCAGGTCCGGCCGCAGCTTTTCGATCTGCTGGAGGGCCTGCTGGCCGTTTTCGGCTTCGCCGACGACCGAGATGTCATCCATCTCGGCAAGATCCTCCAGCAGCACCCGCCGGGAAACCGGTTCGTCTTCCACCACCAGAGTTCGAAGGGCTTTCGTAGGCATAACTGACTGGTCTTATAAGCCGATTCCGTGTTCAAGGCCGAAGAGGTTTCGACCGGCGGGAGAATCGTCCGCACCGGCGGCCCCATCCGACCCGTGGGCGGAAAACGTCGGACCGGGGCGGGTTGGATCCGCCCGGCGGTGCCCACCAAACCCCCCGGCGGCTCCCCGCCGCCCGCCGGCCCCGCTGGATTGTGCGGCAGGCCTTGCACGACGGGCGATCCAGGAGCGTCCCCGCCTTTCGCCGGAAGTCCCTATTATGCACCAGCGACACCGACCCAATGGAAAATGACCGTTCAGATCGTATACTGATGAGAGCAGGAGCGATCCATGGATAATACACCCGCCATTCACCTGCCGCTGCTGGTCAATACCCTGGGGCACATCTTTGGGCTAGCGGCATTCAGCGGTTTTCTCTACTTCCTTTGGCGCAGCCGCCGGCGGTCTCTCCTCGGGGACATCCGGCTGCCGGGCGGAGCGGCCCTGCTGGCCCTGTTGTGGAACGCCGGCTCGCTGGGAGTGCTGGCGGCGGCGGATTCACCCAGCCTGGCGCGGCGCGTGATGGTGGCGGGAAGCCTCGCCACCTTGAGTCTGTTGCCGAGCGTGCTGCTGCACGTCTCGCTGGGCTCCCGTCGATCCCTGCTCTGCTGGATCGGCTACGGAGTGGGTTTGCTGGCCTGCGGCATCCACCTGGCTGAAATCTTCGGCACTGGGGTCGCTTCCCATCAGTTCGGGCTGCGGCTGATCACCTTCGGATTCGGCGTGCTGGCCGTCCTGGCGGCCCTGGTCCTCTGGAAGGACCAGCAGCAGCGCAAGGGGGCGGGAATGCGCATGCTGGGCGCCATGGCTCTCTTCCTGTTTGCCGTCTCTTTCACCCACTTCGGGGAGACCCACGGGTCCGATGCCTGGGTCCATGAGCTCCTGGTCCACCATGCCGGCATCCCGCTGGCACTGGTGGTGCTGCTGCAGGACTACCGCTTTCTGCTGCTGGACGTCTTCATTCGCTTTCTGGGGAATGCGCTGCTGGCGGTGGTTTTCGCGGTGGGCCTGATCGGGCTGTTGAGCCGGTTGGAGCTCGATCCCGTCTTCCCGCAAGGAGGATTCTCCCTGGCGCTGACCATCACCGGCGTGGGACTGGCCCTGCTTGGATTTTCCGCGTTTCGCGGCTACCTTCAGAGATGGGTGGAGCGGCGTGTCTTCCGCAGGGGCAACCTGAGGGCGGCGCTGCAGCGGCTGCAGGCACTGGCTGGCGGCACGGAGAGCGAAGAAGCATTCCTGGAGCAGGCGGCCAGTGGGGTGGCCGCCTTCGCCAAGGCCCGCCGTGTGGAACTCTTGGAAGAAAGTGAAATTGCGGAGGCGGTAGTCGGGGAGGGGCTGCGCCCCCAGATTCTGGACCGAGGCCAGAGTTCGGAACTTGGCCCCAGGCGCTGGGCCGAGGTGGCGGTGCCGCTGCGGTTTGCCGAGGGAGACCGGAAGGTGCTGCTCTTGAGCGCCCGGCTGGCCGGCAGGCGCTATCTCAGTGAAGACCTGGAGGATCTGAACCGCTTGGCGACCGAGGTGGTGGCGCAGGTGACTCGCCGGAGGCGCGCCGAACTCCAGGGACTGGCCACCCGGGCCGAGTTGCAGGCGCTGAGGGCGCAGATCAATCCCCACTTCCTCTTCAACTCCCTCAATGCCCTCTACGGCCTCATTCCCCGGGCGGCCGACGAGGCCCGCCGCACCGTGGTCAACCTGGCCGAGATATTTCGCTACCTGCTTCAGGGGAATCGCCAGCAGGTGCCGCTGGAAGAGGAGCTTCGGACCGTCCGGGCCTACCTGGATGTGGAGCGCTTGCGCCTGGGGCGCCGCCTGGCCACCCGGATCGATGTCAGCCGCCAGGCCCTCGGGGTGGAAATCCCGGCCCTTTCGATCCAGCCCCTGGTCGAGAATGCCGTCAAGCACGGGATCAGCAGAATGGCCGAGGGCGGAAGCATCGGGTTGGAGGCCGTCGTGGAGGACGGCGTCCTCGAGGTCACCGTCTCTGACGACGGCCCGGGATTTCAGTCCTCCGGACCTCGGGAGGAAGGACAGGGCCTGGAGAACGTCCGCCGCCGGCTGCGACTCTGCTATGGGGAGCAGGGCCGACTCCAGGTCGAATCCGCCGTCGGCCGCACCAGGGTCGGCTTCCGGGTGCCGCCGAAGCAGGCCGCCGCCGTTCTCGCCAAGTAATAGCTCAGCGAAACGCAGCCGAATTGCTTCCCGCAAATTACTGCTAAAATAAAAACGGGTATCGCCACGGTTTTCGCAGAAAGGGCAGGACGCGTACTATTGCCTATCGGGACCGATTGTCCAAGGAATCCGCCACTCTCGAGTCGGAGAGGATCCGTAGAGTAGACACAAGAGAGAGACATGAAACACCTCATTGCCTGCTGTGCCCTGTTGGTTCATCTCGGGACGCTTGCCTTCGCGGAAACGTCGGTTTCGCAACGAGACGTGAGTGCGCTGGGATACGCTCGACCCACTTCGCATGCCGTGATTCCCACGGCGGCGCACGTGAAGAGCTTCAGGACCCGGGTCGTGATCGCCAACCTGACTTCGCACGAGTATTCCATTACGGCCACTCTCTACGGTCCCAATGGCCTGGTGAATCGTAAAATCATCTCCATGCCGGCGACTCACTACAAAGGGTGGGACAATTTTTTCAGGGCGGTTTTCAACTATACGGGGAACGGATCCGTGGTGCTTCAGTCCGAGAGTGACAGTGAAGCCGGCGATGCTGCCGAGTCTCGCTACAAGTTCTACTTGACGGCCGAGGTCTATTCGGATTCGGGGGACGGCCGTTTCAGCACTCCGGTAGTCAATGGGATCGCTCCGCTGGTCGATGAAGGGGATCGGGCCTACAACTTTGGAATCTCCGTCAACGAGGATCAAAGAACCAACATCGGTGCATTCAATCCAAGCGATGAGCCGGTTTCGGTTCAAGCCGAAGTGTCCGACGATTCGGGGTTGGTCGAAACCGTCAGATTTGAAATGGAACCCTATTCCTGGCAGCAGAAACCCATTAGGGCCACGGTGGACTTCGGATGGATCCAATGGAACACCAGCGGTGGCACCTACCTTTGGGCGGTGTCGGTCGACAACCGGACCAACGATGGAACCCTGGTTTATCCAATGAAACCGGAAGACGGAGCCGGACCGCCCACCGATTCCGGCGAGGCCCAGGCTTGCGCTGCCGGAACCGTCCTTCGATCCGGAGGCCAATGCAGCCTCGACAGCGGGGACAGCCGGATCGGGACGTTCACGGTAAACCCTGACGGTACGAGCTGTCTGAGCATCGGTAGCTTTACTTCCTGTTCGGGAACATCGCACAACCTGAGCAATGCCGAGGTGAATCAATATCGGGTTACCTTCGTGGCCGGCAGGAACGACGACGGAAGTTGGACGATTTCCGAGATTTCGATATCGGGGTAACGACAGGTGACCGAACCTCTCAATAGGCACATCCGGGAAGCGGTCATGCGGTTCTGCAAGACCCATGGCCCGAACGGGCTCCAGGGGAAGTCGAGGATGAGGACAGCTTCCGCAAGATGTCTCAAAATCCTTGGCGTCCTCTGCCTGATCGCAGGCTCGCCTGACGCGGCCAATGCTGAGACTTCCCCTCCTGAGGGCCGGGAAAAGGCACGGTTGACCCAGGAGAGGTCAACCGTCATGACCCGAGCCGCCTCCGCCCGGATTTCCGAAGAGAGCCGCGGAGTCCTCCCGGAACCGGCCATTGAAGCCGCGCCTCGATCTTCCGCCACGGCGGCTGTTTCGGAACAGGGAGGGCTCGATCCGACTCCGACGCCGCCCGCCGGCTATTCGTTCGTTTCCTATCGCGGGGAAATGACAGCGGAGCGAATCGATGGTGGGGCGGGCGCCGGGCGTGAACGCCCCCTGCCGGATCTCGACTGGCTCGGGACGGAGACCTCGATCCGGACGCTGTCCGCCCAGGCCGAGGCGGCTGGACGGGACTGGTCCTTCGGCTGGATCCGACTCGCCGGGGACGCCGCTGCCAATGATCTGGCGCAGGCGCTCGAAGGAACGGGCGCCCGAATGCTCGGCTCCTCGGGAGTGCTCGTGCGCGCCATGCTCCCCGGCGACGAGGCCCGTCTGCAAACGATCGCCGCGCTGCCGGAGGTTGATGGGCTAGGTGCCCTGCCTCGGGAGAGAAAACTGGCCCAGGCGCTCGTGACCCCATCGCCCGACGCGTCCCCCGGAGAAGCCACGCCGGTGTTCATCACTCTGATGACCGGCGATCCCGATTCCCGTTGGCGGCAGGCGCTCGAGGAGTTGGGGGCGGTGGTGGGTCGCTTCGACGCCGACATCCGGGTCTATGCGGCCAACGTGCCCCCGGCTCGGCTGAAGGCCATAGCCGCGGCCGATTTCGTGCTGGCCGTGGAGCCCATCCCTATCTTCGAATCCACCCTCGACACGGCTGTTCCCGCCATGGGCGCCGATGCCCTGCGAAGATACGACGGGGCTCCCGGTCTCTTCTCGGGCATCGGCGGGGACTCGGTCCCCATCGGCGTCATGGACACCGGACTCAATATCAACCATCCCGACATCGCGTCGAACCGGGAAAGCGTGTGCGGAGCCAATTTCTCGCTTAATCTCGACTTCTTCGGGTTCGGCGGGACCAACGAGTCCGAGGATCTGTGGATCGATGCAGGTTTACACGGAACCGCCGTAACCGGAACCATCCTCGGAAACGGTTCCGTCGAACCCCGTTTCGCAGGCATGGCGCCTTCGGTGCGCCACATCCGTTTCGCCAAGGTCCTGAACAGCTCCGGATTCGGATTCGGGGACGGCGTCCATCGAGCCATGGATTTTCTCGCCCGCCCCACCGAGTGCGCCGAAGCAGCCCGCCCGTCGCTACCGGTCAAGCCCCTGATCGTCAATGTGAGCCTGAGTGGATCCTCCAGGGAATTCGAGGCAAGGGGAGTCGACGAGCGCAAGCTCGACTCCATCGTCTGGAGTCACCGCCAACTGTATGTGGTCGCGCAATCGAACGAAGGGATCAATGGATTTTCCGACTTTGCCAGCGCCAAGAACTCGCTGGCTGTCGGCGCCGTGCTGGACAGCGGGGACATCGCCGCCTTCAGCAGTCACGGTCCCACCTTCGACGGACGCCTGGCGCCCCAGGTGGTCGCCACCGGCGTCGGCATCCACACGGCCAGGGGCGAGGGCAGCCGCGGGGGCTATATCCGCATCAACGGCACCAGCTTCTCCTCGCCTTCGGTGGCCGGGGTGGCCGCCCTGCTGATGGATGCGGTCCCCGCCTTCCGGGAACAGCCCGCGTTGGCCCGGGCTCGGCTGATGGCCGGCGCCATCCGGCCGGACGCCTGGCTGGAGGACGCCGCGGCATTCCCCGCGACCAACAGCGACGGGCCGGGAACACTGCACACCCAGTACGGACTGGGCAAGGTGTCTGCCCGAACCGCCGTGCTCAACCGGGATCGAACCGACGGCTGGAGCGGTGGCGGCGCGGTCTCCGAGCTGCGGGACGGCGAGTACGCCTATCGGGACATCCTGGTGCCGGAAGGCGCCGGCCGCCTCGACCTGGTGCTGGCCTGGGACGAGCCGCCCACCGACAACATCGGCAGCGCCGTGTTGAACGATCTCGACCTGTGGCTCGACCGGGACGGCGATTGCGGCGCCGTCGCCTGCGGGGAGCATGTCTCCTCTTCCCGCGTGGACAACGTGGAGTGGATCATCCTCAGAAATCCGCAACCGGGCGTCTATCGGGCCAAGGTGGCGGCCCACCGCATCTACACGGCCCCGCCTCGGGCGGCGCTGGCCTGGACGGTGATCCGGGGCGCCTCCACCCCCAACCTGAGGATCGATGCCGACAGCAGCGCCCTCGGGGGCGGACGGGAACAGGAACTGACCCTGACCCTGAGCGCGGACGCCTACGTGGCGGCCGGGACCCGGCTCCACCTCGACTGCCGGGACCCGGGAGACCCATCCGGCTGCGACCCGGTGAGGATCCACTCGGTGGAGGTGGTCCGGGAGGATGGACTGACGGTGGACTTGTCGTCTGAACTCGATCCGCCGGAACGCGTGGTCTTGGAATTTACGGGTCAGGAAGCCATCGAGTCCTCACCCATCCCCCTGGGGTCATCGATCCCGCTCGGTGAAGTCTCGGCGGGAGAGGCCCGGGAGATCAGGTTGGGAGTTTCCTACAGCGGGGAGTCGGAAACGGCCCGCCTCTACTTTGGCGCGAGCGCCTGGAACGCGCAGGCGGCATCGGTGTCGGTCCGCCTGGGTACGGCCAGCCGGGACCCGTCCGGGACTGCCGGCAGGCCCCCGAACGACGAATTCCTGGCGGCAGCCCCGATCGAGGGGCAGGAGGGGGCGCTGGCCCTGGATCTGCTGCTGGCCACCCCGGAACCGGGGGAACCACTGTTCAGCGCCCGCCGGGGGCGCCCGGCCGGTTCGGTCTGGTACACCTGGACGGCGCCGGCCGACGGTCCGGTCCATTTCGACATCCCCCCGCGGACCCATCCCGGAGACATGCGCAACGACCGCATCGACATCTTTCGAGGCGACCGCATCGCGGCCTTGGACCGGATCGCCTCCGGCCAGTGGGGATCGACATTCTTCGCCGAGCGAGGACAAACCTATCGCATCCGGGTGAGCAAGGACGCCAGAGGCGCTGCCCTCGAGCTCCGCTGGGCCAGGGGATCCCGCCCCGTCAACGACAACCTGGCGGAGGCCAGCCCGATCGAGGGCCCGGCCGGCGTGGTTCATGGCAACAGCCGGGGGGCCACCCTGGAGCCCGGTGAGTGGTTCGGGTTCGCGGCGGCCACCACCTGGTACCGCTGGATCGCGCCCGGCGACGGCCTGTGGCTGTTCGAGACCGATACCCCGCGGCGTGTCTTCGTGTTCGAGAAAGACGCGCCGGAGACGGGCGTCTTCGAGAGAGATCTCTTCGGACCGGACACCGCCGCCGCGGACGGCATTGCCCCGCTCCGGCTGGTATCGAACTTCCCCCTGGAGCTTTCCCTCGTCACCGCCGGAGGCGGAAGGGAGTATCTCATCGCCGTCGCCGAGCCCACGGCCTATTCGTCCGGGGGGCCCTATGCATTGAGGTGGTCGGCGCTGCCCTTTTCTCCCCGCCCTCCGAACGATGACATTGCAGGTGCGGAACCGATCGAGAGCGCGCTGTCGTCGGAACATCTCATCGCGGTGGACCCCATAGCGACCGTGGAGCCCGGAGAGCCGGCCGAGAGCGGAGTCCGGACGAAGTGGTGGGTGTGGGAAGCTCCGGAAGACGGTCTCTATACCTGGAGCCTGCAGGATCCCGGCGAGCTGTCCCTGTCCCTGTTCCCGACACATTCGAGGCTGCGGGTGACCGTGTTTACCGGAAGCTCCATCGAAGCCCTGCATCTGGTCGCCCAGAGCCGGATGGATTCGGATCCGTCCGATTTCGTCTTCGAGGCCGCGGGCGGGCAACGGTACTGGATCGCAGCCGGCTTTCCGACGGGTGATCTCTCAGCCTATTCGGAACCTGGCGCCGCCGCCAAACTTGCCTGGGGACCAACCCCCGGCAACGACCGCTTCTACAGCGCTGCGCCGCTGTCGGGAGCCAGGGGTTCGACTACCGGGTCGAATCGGTTTGCGACCATGGAGCCGAGCGAACGCGTCGGCCCACTGGGCCACTCCTCACTCTGGTGGACCTACCAAGCGCCCGCTTCCGGATGGTACAGATTCCGGATCGACGAGCCCTTCGCTGACTGGGTGCTGGCCGTCTACAGGGAATCCCTCGACGGGTTCGGGCCGATCGAGTTCGTGAGAAGCAGCCATCAGCCGGATTGGACGAGGTCCTACGCCATCGAGGTGGTCTTTTTTGCCGAGGCGGGGTCCCGATACAAGATCCGGCTGGGAACCCGGGGCAGCGCATCCGGCGACGAGTTCACCTTGGACTGGGATGAGAGTGAAGCTCCGGTCTGGCTCAAGTACGTCGGAAGCCTGGCCGACGGGGACCTGGACGCCCGGGGGAACCCGGTGGCGATTCGGGTCCCGGCCAGCCTGGCCCTCAATACCCGCGGAACGGCGCTCTACGTGGCTTCGGGGCGGGGCCTGCAAGTGTTTGAACGCGACCCGACCACCGGAAACCTGACCCTGCTTCAGGAACTGGGAGACTACGATCTGGAAGACAGTTCGCTGATCTGGGATACCCGTAGAGACAGGCTCTATGCCCATCGGTGCGGGGCCTGGCGCCGGTTTGTGCCGGTCGAAGAAACTCACCGGGAACTTCGGGACGAGGGCATGCTGGCGGTCACCGACCCGTCCGGCGCCGCCCCCTGCGGCGGCGACGTCTTCATGGACTCGGGGGGATCGTTCATCCATGCGGTCGATCCCGTGCTGGGTCAACTGCAGGTTCTGGCCTTCGATACGGCGGGCGATCCGGGCCACGTCCAGACCGTGACGGTTCCCGGGCTGAAGCGGGCGCTGATCTCCAACGGAGGCAGCCACGTCTACGCGGCCACCGACTCCTCGCTTGTGGTCTTCGAACGCGACGGGGAAACAGGGGCGCTCACGCAGGTCGGGGGCACCGAACCGGCCCTGTTGAACCTGGAATCCATTGTGATCAGCAGCGACGACCGCTATCTGTTCGCCTTCGACGACAACGGCCAGAGGTCCAACCTGTTCCGACTGGAAGACGATCCCGCCAGTCCGCGCCCCGCCGGCAGCCTGCCGCCCTTCTGGAACCCGCCCCTGGAGTACTTCACCTTCGACAATCGGTGCGGAGGAATCGCACGAAGGGGAGGCCCGGCGGTCGACCTGTTCTGCAAGGATTCGGCCTTCGGCGTGCAATGGAGGCCGGAAACCGAGGTCCTGGAGCCGACCGACCTGGTTGCACCCTGGCAGCCGGATCGCTTCAACAACTCCATCCCCGAGTTCGGCCACACGCGATACTCTGTGGCCAGTCCCGATGGCCGGCATGCCTACCTCAGCACCGAAGAGGCGGGACTCCTCATCTTCGAGCGCGTCGGAGTCGGCGCCGACCCATTTGTGCAACTGGAAGGGCTCTCCGTTTCACCCGGCCAGGTCGGGTTCGGTCCCGTTTCGAGCGGAGGCTGCATCGCCGTCGAAGACGTGTTCATCGAGGACACCCACTTCGCCGTCCTCCATTCCAAGTGGCAGACCCGAGCCGGTCCGAACGCCGAATGGAGCGACATCGAGGGAACGGATACGACGGGTGAACTCTGTGCCTACACGCCGTCCGCTCCGGGAGAATTCAGGCTGGTCGCCGAGATCGCGATCGATGGCAGAACGGGACAGTATGCCAGCAACATCCTGATCCGTTAGGCTGCTCCTGAATCAAGCGAGAAAAGGGCAATCCAAGAAGAGATACGAAGGACGACGAAGGGCCACCAAGCG
>JAPPDF010000028.1 GCA_028875575.1 Acidobacteriota bacterium | reverse complement strand
ATGAAGTCGGTTACGTAGCCGTATGTGAGGCGGTCGTGGAGATTGCCGGCGGCGCCCCCCAGAATCAGCATCAGCCCCCACTGCAGCCGGCCGCGGGTGACGGGGTTGCGCAGGGCGAATCCCAGGATGAGGAGGAAGGCCAGAGTGGAGACGGTTGCCAGCGCAACGGGGACCCAGGGCGAAGCCGAGTCGCTGAGGATGCCGAAGGCCATGCCCGTGTTTCGGGTGTGGGTGAGCTCGAGAAACCCGGGGATGACGATCTTGAACTCGTAGAGCCCCAGATCCTCTTCAATCAGCCACTTGGTCAGGCGGTCGCTCAGAAACACGCCGAGGGCAATCACGAAGTAAAGAAGCCGTTTCATGAAGCGGGGTCACCGATTGAGCGGTGGTTGAGATGGCAACTCGATTTCTGAGACCGGACACCAGGCAGCCGGCGGTCGGTCAGGATTTTGCCGTGCCCGGGTCCAGTTGGTCGGGCGTAACACCGAGTTCCTTGAGGGTGGAGGCGCACCTCGTGCAAACTCCCGGGAAATCGGGATCGCTTCCGACATCGGTGGAGTACATCCAGCAGCGCTCGCATTTTTTCCCCTCGGCCCGGCTCACCGAGGCCCGGAGTCCATCCGCTTCCCCGAAAAAGGGTGTCTCTCCGGATGCGGCGCCCAACTCCACCTGCGACACGATGAGCAGCGCCGGCAGCATCGCTTCGTAGCTCTTCAGGATCGGAGCGAAGCCATCGTCCCCGGCCAGGGTGACCTTGGCTTCCAGGGAATTCCCGATGAACTTGGCCTGGCGAGCCTCCTCCAGGACCTTCAGCACGGTGGAGCGAACCCGGATGAGCAGGTCCCAATTGTCCAGCCGCTTCATCGTTTGGGAGGACAGTCCTTCAATCAGGCTGTCGGCGGGCAAAAAGCGCGCCATGTGCACGCTTGCCGGTCTGTCGGCCTTGGATGACAGGTGCTCCCAGATTTCCTCGCAGGTGAAGCTGTAGATTGGAGCCAGTGCCCGGGTCAACGCTTCCAGGATTAGGTAGAGGACGGTCTGCGCCGATCGCCGCGGATGCGCATCGGGTGCAGCCGTATAGAGTCGATCCTTGAGGACGTCGAAGTAGAAGGAGCTCAGGTCGACAGTCAGGAAATCGTAGACCCGATGGTAGATCCGATGGAATTCGTATGCTTCGTACCAGGCGTAAACCTTCTCCAGAAGCCGGCTGGTCCGTACCAGGGCCCACTGGTCCAGTTCCTCCAGGTCCGCGGTGGCCACCGAATGCTCCGCGGGAGAGAAATCCGAGAGATTGCCCAGCATGAAACGAGCTGTGTTGCGGAACTTGCGGTAGCCGTCGGAAAGACGCCGAATCTGATCGGGAGAGATCCGAATGTCCTCCCTGCAGTCGCTGGCAGCCACCCAGAGGCGCAGGATCTCGGCGCCGTCCCTCCTGACGATCTTTTGCGGCTCGATCACATTGCCCCGCGATTTGGACATGGCCCGTCCCTCGGCATCCAGCGTCCATCCGTGGGTGAGGACCTGCCGGTAGGGAGCACCCTGGCTGGTGGCCACACCGATCAGCAGGGAACTGTGGAACCAGCCCCGGTACTGGTCGCTTCCTTCCAGGTACATATCGGCCGGCCAGGGAACATCGGGTTGGTGGCCCAGCACTGCCGCCTGGCTGGCCCCTGAGTCGAACCAGACGTCCAGAATGTCGGATTCCTTGCTAAAACGGTTTCCCCCGCACCCTCGGCAGCGGATGCCCTTGGGCAAGAAATCATCGACGGGACGGCTGAACCAGGCGTCCGCCCCCTCCTCCTCGAAGATGGCGACCACGCGGTCAATGGCTTCAGGCTCCAGCAGCGGCTCCTGGCAGCCATCGCAATAGAAGGCGGTAATGGGAACTCCCCAGACCCGTTGCCGCGAGACGCACCAGTCGGGACGGTTGGCAATCATGCCGGAGATGCGCTCCTGCCCCCATTCCGGGATCCAGCGGACTCCCTGGATGGCCTCCAGGGATTTGCCCCTGAGGTTTCGGTGTTCCATGGAGATGAACCACTGGGGCGTGGCGCGGAAGATGACCGGCTTGTGGCAGCGCCAGCAGTGCGGGTAGGAGTGAGAAATAGTCTCGGCCGCCAGCAAGGCTTCTCGATCGCGGAGCAGTTGCAGGACCGTTTGGTTGGCATCGAAGACGCGCATGCCCTCTACGTGGCGAGTGCCGGCCACGAATCTCCCTCCACCATCTACCGGACAGTAGATATCCAGACCGTGGGCTTTCCCCAGGGCATAGTCTTCATGGCCGTGTCCGGGAGCCGTGTGCACGCATCCCGTTCCCTGCTCGAGGGTGACGTGCTCGCCCAGCAGACCCGGCGAGAGGCGGTCCAGGAAGGGATGTTGGGTCTCGAGGGCGGCCAGCTTCCTGCCCTCCATGGTGGCCAGGGTCTTCCCGGGCTTGAATCCGCAGCCCGCGGCCGTGGCTGCCACCAGTTCGGAGGCGATCAGATAGACCTCGTCCCCTACCTCTACGGCCGAATACTCCAGATTGGCGTTGAATGCAATGGCCAGGTTGGCCGGCAGTGTCCAGGGGGTGGTCGTCCAGATCACCACCGACACCTTCCTGCCTCTCAGGGCCGGATCCAGCAGGGAGGGATCCGACTTCAAGGGAAACTTGACGTAGATGGAGGGGCTGGTGTGGTCCTCGTATTCGACCTCGGCTTCCGCCAGAGCAGTCCGGCAGGAGCAGCACCAGTGGACGGGTTTAAGTCCCTTGTAGACATATCCCTCTCTCACGAATTGGCCGAAGGTGCGGGCGATGGCAGCCTCGTAGCGGTGGCTCATGGTGAGATAGGGTGCATTCCAATCCCCCAGGATGCCCAGTCGAATGAACTCCCGTTTCTGCAGTTCCACGAACTTGCCGGCGTACTCCCGGCACTCCCGACGAATCTGGACACGGGTCATGCCGGCCTTTTTCCTGCCGAGCACCTGGTCGACCTTGATCTCGATCGGCAGTCCGTGGCAATCCCATCCGGGGATGTAGGGCGCGTTGAAACCCGCCATGGTTCTCGACTTGACGATGAAGTCCTTGAGAATCTTGTTTTCGGCGTGTCCGATATGGATGTTCCCATTGGCGTATGGAGGCCCGTCGTGCAGAAGGAACACCGGGCTTCCGGCCCTGAGGTCACGAATCTTCCTGTACAGTTGCAGTTGTTCCCAGCGTTGCAGTATGCGGGGCTCCAGGTTGGGGAGACTGGCCTTCATCGGAAAGCCGGTTCGAGGCAGATTGATGGTGTCCTTCAGTTTCATGGCGATGAATCCGGAGGGGGGACTCCTGCGGCGGGGCTCGCTAAGGCCAACAAAAAACGCGGAATTATAGACAAAATCCTCTGCCATTGTCCACGGGACCGGATTGGCCTCCCATGGGAGGGGAGAAACAACCTCAGCCGTCGGCGGGCCGTCAAATTTGGCGTGACTGGAGCAGGGATTATGATAGTATTTTTCTGAGGGCTTGCCGCCGGAGAGGGCCCCGGGAACCGCGATTGGGCCATCGCAAACGCGTTGGGTCCGCCGAATGCGGAGCTCATTCCCTCGCGTCGTCAGAGAAGGGGTGGCGACGAAATGTCCGCCAGGAATGAAAGAGCAACCATGAATCCACTCGAGGAACAAAAGGGCTTGGTCGAGTTTCTGGAAGCTGCCTTGGACGAGGCCAGGGGGCAATCGCCCGTTGACCAACAGCAGATCCGGCGCCTGGAAGCTGAATTGGCCCAGGCCCGAAGCGATTTGTCGCGCCTGTCGTCCCTGAGTGCAGGTTCGGAGAGTCCGGCGCCGGTTGCGGCGGCTCCCTTCAAGATGGCGACAACCTTGCAGCCCGGGTACCGGACCTTTTTCAGCAACCTGGCTTCACTGTTTGTGCATGAGGAAAAACAGTATGACATCACCGCTCGGCCGGTGGAAGCCAACCTGATGGTCGAAGACCGGGCTCTGCTTTCCGGTTTCTGGTCCAACCTCAAGTCCTATTTCGGCAAGGAGGCAAAGGACTACCGAATCACGGCACAGCCGGTGGCCACCCACCTTCTGGTGGAGGAAATTCCCTGGTACCGCGCCATTTTTTCGGGAATCAAGGGGATATTCGTCAGGGAAGAGCGGCCCGAGATCGAGGTGACCGCCCAGCCGGTGGAGGTTCAGGAGCTCTTTCAGGACTACAAGATCCGCTCCACGTCGTTTGTGCTTTCGGTTGCGGTGCAGTGTCTCTTCGTGGCGGCCATTCTTTTCGTGCCCCTCCTGCTGATCAAGGACGCCCCGTTGGCAGCCAACGAAACCGAGCTTTACTTCATGTCCACGACCAGGCTGATTGCCCCGAGGCTTGGGCCCTCCGGCGGCGGGGGTGGAGGCGGGTTGAAAGCCCCCAAGCCTCCTTCCAAGGGACGGCTTCCCAAGCCGTCCGACAAGCAGTTGACTCCGCCGACGCCCAAGGTTCGCAATCCGAGGCCCCTGTTGCCGGTGGAACCGACCGTAATCGTTCCTCAACTGGCCCAGTTGCCCGCCATCAACCTGCCTGACTACGGAGACCCCCTGGGCATTCCGGGCCCGCCTTCGCCGGGACCGGGAAGCGGCGGCGGCATCGGCACCGGTACCGGAACGGGTGTCGGACCGGGAGAGGGCGCCGGGGTGGGACCGGGCAAGGGCGGCGGCATCGGCGGGGGTGTCTACCGGGTCGGTGGCGGTGTGACTCCTCCCACCGTGCTGAGCCGAATCGAGCCCGTCTACTCTGAAGAGGCCAGAAAGGCCAAGTACCAGGGTGTGGTGGTTCTGTCGGCCATCGTTCGCAAGGATGGAAGCATCGAGATCCTGAAGGTGATCCGCAGTCTGGGACTGGGCTTGGACGAGAATGCCATCCGGGCTCTCAAGGCGTGGAGGTTCCGCCCCGGGATGAAGGGAGGAAAACCGGTCGACGTGGCCTTGAATATCGAGGTCAATTTCTCTCTGCGCTAGCCTTCTGTCGCGCTAACCCCCTGTCGTTTCCTCAGCAACCCCCCAAAGACAAACAATCCGATCCCCGAAGCCGCCAGCACCGCTGCTGGGACGGGCCCCTTTCCGACCAACCAGTCCACTGAGTCGGCGACTTGCCAGTTGGACAGAGCCACGGCACTGGCGTTGACGGTGAAATGAGCCAGGATGGCGGGCACCAGGCTCCGGCTGCGCTGGACCATGACAGCGAACAGGATGCCCGCCAGGAAGGCCGGCAGGATCAGGAGCAGATGCCGGTGAAAAATGCCGAAGAGTACCGCGGAGACCAGAATTGCCCGGGCCCGGGTTTCGGGTCCGAGAAGTTGATTGAGAACGAAACCGCGAAAGAGCAGTTCCTCGCAAACGGCTGGAACCAGGGCCATCGTCAGCAGAATCCAGACCGGGTGCGAGCCCTGTAGCCAGCCTTGGACCCCTTGCTGGATTTGTGCCGTATCGCCGCCCAACTGCCCCTGGAAATAGTGAGCCGCTTCCAGCCATGGCACCAGGCAGAGTCCCAATAGAATGGCAAGACCTGCCTGGTAGAGGGATACCGGCCTCAGCTTGAAGAGGGCCTCCCAACTGAAGCCGGCCAGTCTCCCGAAAAGCAGCGGCGTCCCGGCTACGATCAGGAACTGCAAGGCCACCGCCTGGACTCTGGCGGCTTCGGAAGGTTCTCGGGGAGCCAGCCAGGCTGAGACCGTCAATACCCACAGGAATACCAGGCCGACGCGCACCTCGGCGGGAGCCGATCGCAATCGTCTTAGTTGAATCACTCCTGCCTCGTCCAGAATCAGTTGCCCCGTCGTTTGGGACGGCGGTCCGCTTGTCACTCCTATCTACGGCTGAAACGGTCCGATGCGGGCTATGGCTCTCCTGCCGATTTGGAAGGGGACTCTTTTTCTCGGAACAGGTTCGGGTCTATGGGCTGGCCCAGGGAGGCGCCCGTAACGGTGATTTGTGAGGTGACTCCCGTCTTTCGGGAAAGGACTTTCCTGGGGGACTGGAGTCCGTAGATCTCGGCGTAATCCAGATAACGTACTTCTCCCCGGAAGATCCCTGTGCCGCTCCTGGTTGCCCGTTCAGTCTCGTACTGGTACCTTTCGATCAGCCCGGTATCCAGGTTGATGGAGAGTCTGCCCCGAATGTACTCGCCGTCCAACAATCCGGTGACCTCCAGTTGTTCCAGGGATTGTCCCTCCTCCGTAATGCGAGTGCTGTAGCGGTACCTTGAGAAGATCAGCAGCAGCAAATCGGGGCGCAGCAGAGAGAGGGTCTCGTTCCTGAGAGGCGACAACTGCTTGACAGGTCGGGACAGCATGGTTCCGGCCACTTCGACCCAACCGCGGTTCTTGCTGAGGACCGTTACCACCTTAAGGTCGCCGTCCTGGACCTCGGATCGGAACTGGTCGGAATCGTTGAAGTAGACTCTGGCGGAAAGGGATTTCGAATCCGGCTGAGAGGGGGACTCTATGCGGTATGCGAAAACGAAAGAGTTGAGAGAAAGAATCCTGGCTTCACCACCGTAGGCCCGCAGGGATCTTTCGACCAGGGCCTGGCCCTGGCTGACTGCCGGCCCTGTCCTGTCGCCGTCGTCGGCTAAGAGGGCTTTTGGCTGATCAGGAGGGGATGCGATCAGAATCAAGCCGATCAGAAGCGCCGGTAGCGGAAGAGGGTGGGCCCCTCCAGGCAAGGTGTCGGCGGATGGCGAGGGGCCGGAACTAGCTGGACCGCGCATAATATCCCTTTCTGGCCTTGACCCTTAAGCCTTTCCTGTTGGGAAGCTTCACCTTGATGGAGCGATAGCTTCCATCCCGCTTTCCGTTGGAAGACTGGTAACTCAGCAGGTACTGGCTGCGCAACTCCGTCTCGATGGCCTGGAAGGCGCGTCTGAACTTCTGTGGTCTGTTGGGGAAGAATGCCGTTCCGCCGGTCGCGCGGGCGTACTTCTTGAGTGCCCCGGAGTTGCCGTAGGCCCTCCTGTAGAATCCTCCGATCTGGTTGGAGATGGCATAGATTACCGTGTCGGCCCGCTGCGCAGACTCGATGGCCTCACGAATTTTCAACTTGCTGGTGGTGTCTCCTCCATCGCTGATCAGCACGATCGCCTTTCGGCCCGACTCATGACTCAGCTTTTCGTCACAGGCCAGAAAGACGGCATCGTGCAGGGAAGTGCCACCGCCGATGGCCAGCAGGCCGACAGCCTTTTCCAGCAAGCTCAGGCTGTTGGTGAAGTCCTGAATCAGGGAGACGCTGCGATCGAAGTTGATGATCATGGCCAGGTCGTTCTTTTTCAGGACCGTCCTCAGAAACTCGACGGCCGCTCGCTGCTCCAGGGGCAGGATGTCCTGGACGCTGGGACTAGTGTCGACAAGGATGCCCAGGGTGAGGGGCAGGTTGACCTCCTTGGCAAAATGGGTGACGGACTGAGCCACGCCATCTTCTTCGATCCTGAAATCCTGTCGCTTCAGGTCGGTAACGAATTGGCCCTTCCCGGTTTGAACGGTGCACAGGACGTTGACCAGGTCCACGTCGACTCGCAGGGTGGTCTGTTCCTGCTGCGGATTGGGCTCCGGGGTGGGAGAAGCCGGTATCCACAGGAAAGCCAGGCCCAGGACCGTCGCCACCAATTGCAGATTGAATTTCAGTTTCACTATATTGCCGGTCTCAATCGGTCGCTGCGTCACTAGAATTATAGGAGAGATCCGACCCCAGGGTAAACTTGGGGGCCGGAATGAACCGCTCCGTCCCTGTGGTCCCCCTGCAGAGCGGCCAACAGGGGATCGACTGCTCTCCGTCGTGGACGGTCCTCTCTATTTCTTTCATTTTCCAGGAAACGGTCGATGGGAAATCAACCTCTGCGTCGAGTGGGCATTGCGGGAGCCGGAACCATGGGGCGGGGAATCGCCCAGGTCTTTGCCCATCGAGGGTGGCAGGTGGTGCTGAGCGACCCGGCGCCGAACCAGTTGTCCTCCGCCATGGACGCGATCTCCCGGGGGCTGGATCGAGAAGTCAGGAAGTCCCGGCTGGCGCCCGCCCAAAGGATAGAGGCGCTCGGCAGGATTGAGTCGGCCTCTGAACTGAGTCCGATGGCTTCGGTGAACCTGGTGGTTGAAGCCGTCAGCGAGAGTCTCCCGCTCAAGCGGGAAGTCTTTGCCCAACTCAACCGGTTCTGTCGCCCCGGGGCCATCCTGGCCTCCAACACTTCGTCCATTTCCATCGCCCGATTGGCTTCCGCCTCCAGTCGCCCTGGAGAGACCGTGGGGATGCATTTCATGAACCCCGTGCCGGTGATGGATCTGGTGGAGGTCGTGCGCGGTCCGGGAACCTCCGGGGAAACGCTTTCGGCCATCCACCGGATCGTCAAGGGGCTGGGCAAGACACCGGTAGAGGTGAACGATTCTCCGGGCTTCGTTTCCAATCGTGTCCTGATGCCCATGATCAATGAAGCCGTCTTCTGTGTCCACGAGGGTGTGGGGACGGCGGAGAACGTGGATGCGATCATGAAGTTGGGGATGAAACATCCCATGGGTCCGCTGGCTCTGGCCGACCTGATTGGGCTTGATGTTTGTCTGGATATCATGGAAACTCTCTACGACGGTTTCAGGGACACCAAGTATCGGCCCTGTCCCTTGCTGCAAAGCATGGTGACGGCTGGACACCTGGGGCGCAAGACGGGACGGGGGTTCTATCGCTATGGCCGGCGAGTCCCGGAGGACTCGTGAGCCCTCCTGGCCATTGCGGGACCTAAATCATTGATATGGTTGAAAAAAATGGCAAACAGGAGGGAATCCATGAGTGACGCAAGCGGAGAGCGCAGCAAGGCGATCGATCTGGCGCTGTCTCAGATCGAAAAGCAATTCGGCAAGGGATCGATCATGCGCCTGGGCAGCCGCGCAACCGTGGCCAACATCGGTGTGATCGCCACCGGGTCCCTGTCCTTCGACGCCGCGCTGGGCGTCGGCGGCATGCCTCGGGGACGGGTGATCGAGATCTTCGGTCCCGAATCCAGCGGCAAGACAACGCTGGCCCTTCACGTGATCGCCGAGGCTCAGAAAAATGGGGGCATGGCCGCGTTCGTGGATGCGGAGCATGCACTGGACGCCGCCTATGCTCGCAAGCTTGGCGTGGACGTGGAGAACCTGCTGGTTTCCCAGCCGGACAACGGAGAACAGGCGCTCGAGATCGCTGAAATGCTGGTGCGCAGTGGTGCTTTGGATGTTTGCGTGGTCGATTCGGTGGCCGCCCTGGTGCCCAGAGCCGAGTTGTCGGGTGAAATGGGAGACTCCCACATGGGGCTGCAGGCCAGGCTCATGTCCCAGGCGCTGCGCAAGTTGACCGGCATTGTTGCCAAATCCAAGACCTGTCTGATCTTCATCAACCAGATTCGGGAGAAGATCGGGGTCATGTTCGGCAATCCGGAAACCACCACCGGTGGGAGGGCCCTGAAGTTCTATGCCTCGGTTCGGGTGGATGTGCGGCGGGTTGGCGCTATTCGGGACGGGGACACCGTCAAGGGCAGCCGAACCAAGGTCAAGGTCGTCAAGAACAAGGTGGCTCCTCCCTTTCGGGACGCAGAGTTCGATATCATCTATGGCCTCGGCATTTCCAAGGAAGGGGACCTGCTGGACCTGGGCGTGCACCAGGGCCTCATCGAAAAAAGCGGCGCCTGGTACTCGATCCAGGGAGAGCGCATGGGCCAGGGCCGCGACAACGCACGCCAGTTCCTGAAAGACCACGGCGAAGTCCGAACCCAGCTGGAAGAGGCGCTCCGCCAGGCGCTGCATATCCCCGCGGCTACCTCAGCCGGCAACGGCCAGCCCGCCGCGGCGGAGCGGACACCTTCAAGATCGACGCCGGGCAGGCGCTGACCCGGTATCGATGCACGGCCATTCGGAGAGCCAACCCGTCCGCATGCAAGCTGCAGCACCCGTTTGAGGGTTTCCCCGGACCATCCGTCCTGTTGCGTCCCTAACCTACAGTGCGTACTTGTTAATCTCCTGGTAAATTTCCGACCATGGAGTCCCAAATGAATCCCGCTATTCTCCGAAACCGAGTTCCCATCGCCGTAGGGCTGTTGATCAGCTCCGGGTTGCTGGCCCAGCTCTCCGCCTGCCTGCGGGTCAAGGAGGCCGGTGAGCATTCCCGCCACCTGCTCCTGGACGACCGGGTGGTGGCGCAAGACCAGAATGTCCGCCTGGAGATCGGAGCCGTCAAGAAGCACGAGGCCAATCCTCTGATGAAGGAGGACAAGCCCTGGGAGCCCCGCTTCGACAACCTCTACCCCAACATCGTCTATGACCGGGACCGCAAGCTCTACCGCTGCTGGTACAATCCCTTCATCGCAGACCCTCTGGTCACCAAGACCCCCCGAGACTCAAGGGACCTGAACCCGTTTGCCCCCAAAGATTCCCCGAACCGGCAGGGCAAGGTGCCCTACCTTCCCTATGACCGGGAGTTCGGTCTCTGTTACGCCACCAGCGAGGACGGTCTGACCTGGACCAAGCCCGAGTTGAACCTGGTTGAGTATCAGGGCAGCAAGGCCAACAACCTGCTGCTGCGTGGGTCGCATGGCGGCGGCATCCTGATCGACCCTCACGATCCGCAGCCGGAGCGGCGCTACAAGATGTTCGAGGGAGGAATTTGGATCAAGGAGTGGCAATCACGCCCGGCGGTGCGGTTTTCCGCGGACGGCCTGCGTTGGGGCGAGTCCTTCCCCGTCCCCGAGATCGAGGCCCATGCCGACACCCACAACAGCACTCGTTGGGTCCCCGAACTGGAGAAGTATGTCACCATGACCCGAATTCACCGCGGCAAGCCCTTTTTCCGCCATCCCGCCGGCCAGCGAGTGGTGGGCCGAACCGAGAGCGCCGACTTTCTGCAATGGAGCAAGGCGGTGGAGGTCCTACGCGGAGATCCCGAGAATCAAACCTATGCCATGCCCTTCTTTCGCTATGAGGATGTCTATCTGGGCCTGCTCATGATTATTCGATTGAGCGAGGAGCGGGTCCATTGCGAGCTGGCCTGGAGCCCCGACACCGTTCGTTGGGAGCGGATCAACCCGGGAACTCCCTTCATCCCCAATGCCACGGTGAAGGGCCGGTACGACTGGGGGTGCGTGTATGCCGCCGACGCACCCTTGGTGATGGGAGACCGAATCCGCATCTACTATGCCGGTTCCAACGGACATCATCGCTATTGGCGGGATGGTTTTCTCTGCCTGGCCACCCTGCGGCCGGACGGGTGGGCGGGTTATGTGCCCGTCGACCCCAATCGGAGGGGAGTGGTGGTCACCCAGCCGCTGACCTGGCGCGGCCGCTTGCACCTGACCGCGGACGCTGCCGGCGGTTCTGTACGGGTAACGGTCCTGGACGATCAGGGAGAGACTCTGGCGGAGGCGAAGCCCCTGAGTGGAGAGGTGACGGACGGGGAAGTGATGGCCGAGCCCCCCGGCTCCCTGGCCGATCTGGAGGGCCGGTCGGTGGCGCTGAAATTCGTGTTGGATCAGGCCAAACTCTACTCGTTCGCCTTCAAGGAGTAGCGTGGCGGGGCCTCAAATCCACCAGCAGGGAAAAGAGACATCCACGAAGAATCACGAAGGACGACGAAGGGCCACGAAGAGATCCATAGATGAATAGTTGATTCCTCGATTGCAATGGATTGGCCTCCCCGGCCCACCGCCTGAAAAGATCCCAACAGAAAACCTTGCCTCCTACCAGTGTCGTGGATTTGGTGAGAGCGGCCAAGCCGCGGTTGGCGTAGGTAGACCACGGAAACCCTTGCTACAAGCCATCCTTATAGGGCAGCGTAGCGGCGGGTCAGGGGCGCCCTTCGGGAACGCACACCCGCTCCAGAACCACCCCAGCCTCAACCCGGCTTTCCCAAGACCCCGAAGCGACAAATGCCGCTTCGGCCCCCGTGCGTCAGGGCGCTGGCGCCAACATGGAAATGGGGATGGGCGGAAACGAGAAGATCAGGAAGAGAATGGCCAGCAGGCCCAACGCAAAGCGGCGAGGCCCGATGGGCAGGTGTTCGTACATCGTCGGCGGATGGCGAAGCCGGGTCATCAGATAGACGACCAACAAGAGGAGAAGCCACGGCGGGTGAACCAGAATGGCGAAAAGGGCGAAGGCTATGGCAACCAATCGGTAAAGGAGCTCGCTGCTGCGGGGAAACAGGGCATGGAGAATGTGCCCTCCGTCCAGCTGACCCAGTGGCAGGAGATTGAGAGCCGTGACGAACAGTCCGGCCCAGCCGGCCGTGGCCACCGGATGAAGCTGGAGGCCGCTACCTGCATTCAGCGGTCCGTGGATCCATTCGATCAGGAAAGCAAAGAGGAACGAGGGGCCCAGCAGGGTCTCTCCCGCGGGCATGGAATCGAGAGTGGTAACGGTGGAGCCGGCAATGCCCAGCACGGCCAGGGGAAGGGCCACGATCAGACCCATTGCAGGTCCCATGATGGCGATGTCGAACAGCGCCTTGCGGTCGGGAATGCGTCCCCCCATCTTGATCACGGCTCCGAAGGTCCCGAAGGGCGGCAGCGGAACGGGAATGAAGTAGGGAAGGGAGGCCGGAACCCGGTAGTGGCGGGCCGTGAGGTAGTGGCCCATCTCGTGACAGAGGAGGATCAGAACCAGGCTGGCGGAGTAGAGCATCCCTCCCGCAAGGCCGAATTCCAGTGAGCCCACCGCCGAGGTGGTCATCAGGGTCAGAACGAACAGGGCCGGCGGTAGCCACAATCTCTTCCTGACCGGAGCGTCGGACGGTGGAACCGTTTCCGGAGGAGCGGGCAGGGAGTTGGCTGGTGCATCCACCATGGGACGAAAGGCGAAAGGGCCGTCGATAGGGGAACAGGGACCTTGGATGCTAGAGTCGGGTCAGCAGGTCTCTGACCCTGGTTTCAATGAGATCTCGAATCTCTCTGAACTGCTCGGGTGGCATTGATTTCGGGTCGGGAATATCCCAGTCCTCCCGCCTCCTGGCGGCTAGCGCCGAACAGGAATCGCCGCAACCCATGGTCACCGCGGCAGCGAATTCGGTTGCAGGAATCTCATCCAGGGATTGGGAGCGGTGGCTGCTGAGGTCATACCCCAACTCCGCCATGGATTGGATGGCCGCAGGGTTGATTCTGCCTGAGGGGCGCGACCCGGCGCTGTAGGCCTCGACTCTGCCGTGGCCGTGGATGCGGGCAAAGGCCTCGGCCATCTGGCTGCGGTTGGAGTTCTCGATGCACACGAAGAGAACCCGCTTTACATCCGACCCTGCCGGCGGGGCGCTTGTCAACAGGCGGTCTCCTTTCGGGTCGGGCCGCAGCATCCTTCGTCCTGCACACAGCGACAGGCTCCAACCGCCGCCAGGGCTCCCAGGACCGGAGCCGTCAGGTAGATCCAGAGATGGCTCAGCTGCCCGGTCACCAGAGCCGGGGCGAGGGAGCGGGCAGGATTCATGGAGGCTCCTGAGATCGGACCGGCAAAGAGAGCTTCCAGGGCAATCACCGACCCAATGGCCACACCGGCCATGAGTCCCTCTTCCTTGGAGCCCGAGGACACGCTCAGGATCACGAACATCAGAAACCAGGTGAGAATGATCTCCAGAACGAAAGACTGGAAGGCGGGTCCCGCCGGCCGGGTAGCGCCCAGGGTGAGATGGTCGCTGAAGAGCAGGCGGAGGGTTCCGCTGGCCAGCAGACCTCCCAGGCACTGACTCAGGATATAGGGAAGAACCCAGCCTCTTTCCAGGCGCCCGGCAAACCAGAAGCCCAGAGTCACCGCGGGATTGATGTGTGCGCCGGAGACGTTTCCGATGGCGTAGATGGTGGCCAGGACCACCAGCCCGAAGGTCAGGGCAACGCCCACGTGGGAGACCATGCCCCCACTCACTTCGTTGATGGTGATCGCCCCGGTTCCGGCGAATACCAGGGCGAAGGTTCCGAAGCACTCAGCCAGTAGTCGTCGCGCCATTCTTAGCCCCGCACACCTGTTCTCACCACCTGAACTCTAACGAAAATCAATGGATTCGGGAAGACCCTTTGCGGGGGAGCCCGGACACGGGAAAATGGCAGCGCCACCCGACTACCGGGAAGTAACCTATAATGGCGTCGTGGCAGGCTTCCGGGGTATTGCGGTCCCGGCGCCTTGAATGGAGTGGTAGCGGAGACCGCCGGTGAAACCGCACAAGGTCGTCATCGTTGAGGACGAAGCCGACATCCGCGAGGTCATCGAATACAACCTCAAGCGGGAAGGATATCGATCCTCCGCGGTTGCGGATGGGGAGAAGGCGCTTCAGTTGGTCCGGGAAACCCTCCCGGACCTGGTCCTGCTGGATCTGATGCTGCCCGGACTGGACGGACTCGAGGTCTGCCAACGGCTCAAGTCCGATTCTGCGACTCGGAACGTCCGAATCATCATGGTGACGGCCAAGGGAGAGGAGAGGGACATTCTTATGGGGCTCGACCTGGGAGCCGACGACTACCTGACCAAACCCTTCAGCCCCAAGGAGTTGTTGGGTAGAATCCGGGCGGTATTGCGCCGGGGACCGCTTCAGGAGGAGCAGGCGTCCGCCCAACCCCTGGTTCGTGGGCCCATGCTCATCGACCGGGAGCGGCACCAGGTCCAGCTGGATCGGAGGCCGGTGGATCTGACGGCTACCGAGTTCCGGCTGCTCCATTTCCTGGCGACCAACCCGGGCAGGGTGTTCACTCGTGATCAGCTCCTGAGCCGGGTCATTGGAGAGAACGCCTCGGTGGTGGACCGCAACATAGACGTGCACGTACGGGCCGTACGCAAGAAGCTGGGGGAGTACCGGGACGTCATTCACACGGTCAGGGGGGTTGGCTACTGTTTCCGAAACCCGCTGGACTGATCCCGATTCCCCTGTCCTGACGGTGTGGAGGCGAGGCCGGTGCGGAGCCTGGCCCCGGGGCGCCCCAGTTAAGAATGGGATCCGGAAACCTGATTTACTTGTATACTTTACGGAGGAGATAGAGCCTCCATGTCACCACGAACCAAAGGGTGGATTCCGGTTGGGATTCTTCTGGCCTGCCTCCCGGGACTGCTTGAGGCCGGCGACCCTCGAATCGAGGCTGACGTCGCCGCCCTGCAGCGGAAGTATTCCGGGATGCGAGATCTCCAGATGGACTTCGTGCAGAGTTATGGATGGCCCGGACGCCAGCCCAGGACGGAATCAGGCCAGGTATTCCTGCGCCGGCCCGGTCTGATGCGGTGGGAATATCGGGAACCCGCGGAAAAGTTGTTTCTGTCCGACGGTGAGACCATTCACTTTTATCTTCCCGATCGGAAGCAGGTCCAGAAGAGTCGCGTCGGCCGCAGCCGGGACCGGCGCCTCCCCTTTCTGTTCCTGTTGGGAGGGGGGAACCTGAAGAGTGATTTTTCCAGAATCGAATGGGCCAGGGAAAAGCCTTTTTTTGCCGGCAACAGGGTCCTGGCGGCCACCCCGGGCAAGGCTGCCGGTCCGCTGGCGGAGGTTCTGATGGAATACGACCCGGGTCGGATGCAGCTGCAGCGGGTGGCTCTGATCGAAAGGGGCGGCGCCAGGAACGACTTTATCTTCACCAACATTCGCGAGAATGCGGGCCTGGGCAAGACCATGTTCGACTTTCAGGTGCCCGCGGATGTGGAAGCGGTCGGACTCCCCTAGGCTGGGAGCCGCCCTGATGGGAGGGGATTCCCGTTCCGGACGACCGGCTGGGGTGTTCTCCTCCAAGCATCGAGGTAACCCAAATTGGCCGAGTTTTTCTGTCGCCTGGCTGATCCCAGCGGAAGGGTCGTCAACGCCAGCTACAACTCCGTCTCCGAATCGGAGCTGAGGCGGCGCCTTGAGGATCAGGGGTTCTTCGTCTATTCGGTGCGGGAAAAGGGCAAGAGCCTGTCCACCCTGCTACCGCTGTCGGCAGGGCGCCGGAAGATCAAGTCCCGGGAGTTCGTCATTTTCAACCAGCAGTTCCTGGCCTTGATCCAGGCGGGACTGCCGATTCTGAAGTCGCTGGAACTGCTGACTCAGCGGGAGAAGGACGAACAGTTTCGGACCATACTTCTGGATATCAGCGATCGGGTCAAGGGCGGTGCCCTGCTTTCCGAAGCCTTTGAAGCCCAGGGAATGTTTCCCAGGGTCTATACTGCCTCGCTGTTCGCCGGGGAAAAGAGCGGGGGGCTCGAGGAGGTCCTCGCCCGTTTCATTCAATATCAGAAGACGGTCAACGCGACCCGCAACAAGATCAAGACCGCGCTCACCTACCCTTCCATATTGGCGGTCCTGCTGGTGGTCCTGGTGTCCTTCCTGCTGGCCGAGGTGGTTCCCCGGTTTGCCCAGTTCTACGCGGGAATGGATGCCGCTCTGCCGGCCATGACGGTGCTGCTGGTCGACATCTCGCAGGCCATTCGGGGACATCTCATCGCTGGGATGCTGGTCTCGGGGGTATTGCTGGTTGTCCTGACCATGTGGGCTCGAAGCATCCAAGGACGGTCCCACATCGACAGACTCAAGCTGAAGCTGCCGGTCATCGGCGAGGTCTGGAGCAAGTTTCTCTTTGCCCAGCTCAGCCGGACCTTGTCCACCCTCCTTTCCGGGGGCACGCCTCTGGTCGGCTCGCTGGAGATCGTGGCCGATTCGACCGGCAACCGGGTGGTGACCCAGGCTATCAACCGGGCCGTAGTGGCCGTCAGGGAGGGCCAGTCCCTTTCCAGGAGCCTGGAACCCAGCGGCGTGGTGCCGGAAGTGGCCATCGAAATGATTGAAGTGGGCGAGTCCAGCGGCAATCTGAGCGAAATGCTGGGCCACGTGGCCGACTTCTATGACGAGGAAGTCAACACCCGCCTGAACCAGCTCTTTACCTATATCGAGCCGATCCTTCTCATGATTCTGGCCATTATCGTGGCCTTCGTTCTGATTGCCCTTTACCTTCCCATTTTCAGTCTGTCGTCCCGTCTGGTGGCCTGAAGAGGGAGAGAACGCATGAATTCCCAGAATCAACCTCTGCAGGACCCGGCAGCGGTGGACCGGGACCTGGGCGCCGGGCAAGAAGAGCAGCAGGCTCGTCTCCTGGCCCAGCGGTACCGCTGTGAGTTCGTGGATCTGGCGAACTTCCCCATGGATCCGGAACTCTTCCGCGACATCCCGGCGGAGTGGATGTTCCGCTACAACTTCGTCCCGCTCAAGATGGTCAATGGCGCCCTGATGGTGGCCATTTCCGACCCGAGCGAGTTGATGTTGCAGGATGAGCTGGGCACGCTGTTGGGGAAGCGATTGGTGGTGAGGGTGGCCCGGACCTCCCAGATCGGAGACATACTCAAGAAGAGCGAGTCTTCCCAGCGGGTGCTGGAGGAAGCCACCGAGGGCCTGACTCTGATCAAGGAGGACGAAACCGGCGAAGAGATCTCCATTGAGAAACTGACCGATGAGGCGGAGAGTCCCATTATCCGGTTGGTGGACTCCACCATCTTCAACGCCCTGGAGCGCCGGGCCAGCGACATCCACATCCATACCGAAGACAACGACGTCAACATCAAGTACCGGATCGACGGCGTTCTCCAGCAGGCCATGGCGCCCATTGCCAAGGAGCATCACTCCACCATCATCTCCCGGATCAAGGTCATGTCCGAACTCGATATCGCCGAACGGCGGATCCCCCAGGACGGTCGCTTCCGGGTCCGTTACAAGGGTCGCCGCATCGACTTTCGCGTCTCCATCATGCCATCCATTCATGGCGAGGATGCGGTGCTGCGGGTGCTGGACAAGGAGTCGATGAGCGAGAAGTTCAGCCAGCTCAACCTGGATGTGGTCGGATTCAACCGGTCCGACCTGCAAAAATTTCGCCGCTACATCCGCGAGCCCTACGGGATGGTGCTGGTCACCGGTCCCACCGGCAGCGGCAAGACGACCACCCTGTATGCCGCCGTCTCCGAGATCAAGTCCGAAGAAGACAAGATCATTACCATCGAGGATCCCGTCGAATACCAGCTCAAGGGGATCACGCAGATTCCGGTGAACGAGAAGAAGGGGCTGACCTTTGCCCGCGGACTGCGCTCCATTCTGCGGCACGATCCGGACAAGATCATGGTGGGCGAGATCCGGGATTCGGAGACGGCCCAGATCGCCATCCAGTCGGCTCTCACCGGCCATCTGGTCTTCACCACGGTGCATGCCAACAACGTGGTGGACGTGTTGGGTCGATTCATGAACATGGGGGTGGAGCCCTACAACTTCGTCTCCGCCTTGAACTGCATCCTGGCGCAGCGCCTGGTCCGAGTGATTTGCGAACACTGCAAGCGGCCCTTCCGGGCGGACGCGGCCCTGCTGGCCGAATCGGGGCTATCGGAGGTCGACGCCGGACAGCAGGTCCTCCACGAGGGAGCCGGGTGCCTGGAATGTGGAGGGACCGGCTATCGGGGTCGAACGGCCATTCACGAATTGCTGGATCTTTCGGACCGCATCCGGGAGATGATCCTGGAGCGCAGGCCGGCCTCGGAGATCAAGAAGGCGGCTCTGGAAGACGGAATGACTTCGCTTCGGGATTGCGCCTTGCAAAAGGCCTTTTCCGGGGAAACCAGTTTGAGGGAGATCAACAAGGTCACCTTTATCGAGGGCTGAATCGGTTCGGAAGTCCGGCAGACATCAGAGGTCCTGGAAACAGTGATGGAATTGTCTCGTATAGGCCGCTCATCGGGAAGAGAATCCGGTCGGAGGCGGCTTCAGTCTCCCCTGCGCCAGTACTTTCAGCCGCGCTTGCCCGGAATCGCCTGTGAGATCTCTCGCCAGCATTTCTCGGTGGTGCGGCTGGATCAGCGTCGTTCCCGCCGGGTTGACGGGTTTGCGGTCGAGAACATCCCTCAGGGGTTGGTCGAGCCATCCTTGACCGAACCCATTGTGAGATCCGCGGAGAAGCTTGGGAAGATCATCAAGACGACCTTGATCAAGGCCGGAGCCGTTACCAACAGGATTTCCCTGGCTATTCCCGATGCCTGCGCCCGGGTCGCCATCCATTCCTTTGAAACGCTGCCCTCGAAACGGGAGGAGAAGACGGAGCTTCTCAAGTGGAAGCTCAAGAAGACGATTCCCTACGATATCGACGATTCTCGCCTGAGCTTTGTGGAGCAAAAGACTGAAGCCGGCAAGACCTATGTCATCACGGCCAACATCCATAGGGAAGTCCTGGCGCAGCTCGAACAAATTTTTGAATCTCTGGGAATTCACGTGGGATTCGTCACGCTGTCCACCTTTGCCGCCTATGAGCTCCTGTCCCGTCAACACCCGGATGAGATTCGGAAATCAGTCCTGTTCATGAGAGTTCGTTCCTCCAACATCTCCTCGCTGATCGTTCAGCAAGAGGCCGTGGTCTTCTATCGCCACACCGATTACAACTTCGAGAGTCCCATGGATCTGATGGTGAATTGGTCGGCGGACCCCTACGAAGAGATCCATCCCTGCCTGATGTACTATCAGGACAAGTTGCGGGCCGCGGGGGTGGACACGATTCACCTCTCGTTCCCGCGGGACTTTACCGAGGCGGAGCTATCGTCTCTGACGGAGCGCACTGGGGCTTCGGTCTCGAACTTCGATGCCTCCAGAATGGTTCAGTGGAAGCAGACCGTGCCGTCCAACCTGGTCCACCACATCCTTGCCCCTGCACTGGGACTGGCCCTGGGAAAATTCTGAGATGCTGAGAGTCCCCCTCAATCTTGCCTCCAAGCCCTTTTTCAACAACCGCAAATTCTATGCGGCAACGCTGCTGCTGGGTCTGCTGCTGGTCGGCCTCTCGGCCGCCAACCTCCTGCTCTATCTGGCTCATCGTTCGCAGAGCCTGCGACTGAACCGGGAACTGGCCGATCAGACTGCGGAAGCCCGGGGACTGGAACAGGAGCAGCAGGAAATCTGGGCCCGGCTGCAACGACCGGAAACCGAAGACTTTCTGAATCTGGTGGATTACCTCAATCCTCTGATCGCCCAGAGGACCTTCTCCTGGACTCGATTCCTCAACCAATTGGAGAACCTGGTCCCCCACCAGGTTCAGATCGTGGCCATCGCGCCCAGGATCGTTGAGAGCGAAATCGTGGTGGAGATCTTCTGCAACGCCCGCTCCGGCGCCGACTACATTGCGTTCATCTCGCGGCTGGAGGCGGACTCCGACTTTTACCAGGTCAACCTGATGAGCGAAGACTTATCGAAGAGTCCCAATTTTGTCGGCAAGCATTACCAGCTGGAAGTGAAGTATCGAGTCCAACCGCCGCGGGAGCGGGCCGACGCAGGGGGGGCGACGTTCGACCACACTCCAGGGAGCGTTCCGTAGATGCCGGCTGCCTTCAGAATTCGCAGACCCGATCCCGGGAAACAGCGGCTGGTCCTGTTGACGTTGCTGGGACTATGCCTGCTGAACCTGCCAGTCTACTTCCTGCTGGTGCGTCCGGTGATCCTGGCCGACCAGATTGTCACGGCCAGGGCCCAAGAGGTGCAGTTTCAGCTCAGGCAGCGGCGGAGCGTCCGCGACAAGCTCCATGAAATCGAGACCCGGATGCGCGAAAGCCAGTCGCGGTTCCAGGAATTCAAGCAACAGAACCTCTTCTCCAGGGAGCAGGGGAACTCGGAGCTGCTCAGGGAGTTGGAAACGGCCTGTCGCAACGCCGGACTGGTCAAGACCCGAGGAGTGTTTCAGTACGACCGCGACACTCGATTCGGCACCCGGAAGCTCAGCGTGGTGTTGCCGATCGAGGGGAGCTACGGCAATATCCGCAGGCTCCTGAACGCTCTGGAGAACCACTCCAAGTTCATCATCGTCGATTCGCTGAACCTGGAGGATACGCGAGAGGGATCGGGCAGCATTCGCATGGACCTGCAGTTGTCCACTCTCATCGGGGCCGGTCATGAGTGACCCCAAGCAGAAGAAACAACTGAAGCTGCTGGGCGCCCTGGTAGTGGTGCTGTTGCTGGTGCTCTATTGGAGCTGGGGTCAGAGCTCCTCGTCCTCTCTTTCGAGCTCGGGAGGGGCTCCGGCAGCCTGGCGGGGCCTGGAGTCCTTTGTCCTCACGACCGGCCAGCCGGGAGACGGCAGGCGGGGGAGGGAAATTCCGGCGGCCCAGATCAACTCCAGCATCGATTTCGAAGAGTTGGGTCGGATGGAAAAGATCGAGCCCTCCCTGGCGCGAAACATGTTCGCCTTCTACACGCCGCCTCCATCCACGGACCCCAATGGGGGGACGTCCCGCCAACCCCCAAGATCTGGGAGTCGCACAGGTGCAGGTAAGCGGCCGTTCGTCCCCGGTGGGGCCTCCTCGCCCGGCCGGAAGGCCGTGGACATTCCCCTGAAGTATTACGGCTTCAGAAAGGACCCCCTGGGGAAGAAGCGCCAGGCCTTCCTTGCTGACGGAGACGACCTCTACCTGGCCTGGGAGGGAGAGGTGGTCGCCAACCGCTTTAGAATCCATCGCATTACCGATACCATGGCTGAAGTCGAAGAGGTCGCCTCCCGCACCAGGAAACGGCTCAATCTGGAGCTGCCCCCGGAATAGTCCGGTCGACGAACGGGATCTTGATCATGGTCTGCAAACGGCGCAGGAACGGCGGCGAGGCCGGCTACACCCTGGCCCTGGTGATGGTGATGGCCAGCGTGTTGCTGGTGGCTCTTTCGGAGGCGGCGCTCAACTGGCAGACGGCCGTCAAGCGGGAACGGGAAGAAGAGTTGATTTTCCGGGGGGAGCAGTACCAGAGGGCCCTGATTCTCTGGTATGCCCACTGGAGCCGGACCCTGGGGACGCCTCAGGTGGCCTATCCCAGTACCGTCGAAGCCCTGCTGAACACCAACAACAAGCGGTTTCTCCGCCAGCCCTGGACCGATCCCGTGACCAATGAGGATTGGCGTATCATCAAGGTGGGTCCCAACAACCGGCCCCTCTTGACGGTCCTGCCGGGTACAGCCGAGACTGGCACCGGAGGGGACCGGAACCCATACGGATCGGGAGGGGGCGGCCAGTCCCGGGAATCGGGCTCGCAGACAACCGCAACCGCCGGGCAGACGGCGTATGGGCAGACCCTCAAGACCCAATCCGTGAATTCGCCGACGATCGGAGGCATCGCCGGCGTCGCCAGCACCAGCGAGGAGGAATCCCTCAAGACCTACAACGGCCGCAACAAGCACAACGAGTGGGAGTTCTTCACCGACTTCGCCGCTCTGGCCGCCCGGGCCCAGCGGGGAGGGCCCGGCGGCGGCAGACCCGGTCAGTCGGACCAGCCGGGTCAGGGGAGGCAGGGTCGAGACAGACCCGAGGGGCAGAACCCCCTGTTCGGTCGCCCCGGCCAATCCAGACGGCCTCCCGGCGTCAATCCCGGCAACCGCCCCAACCCGGGCAATCGGCCGGGTGTCAACCCCGGCAATCGCCCCGGCCTACCCTTTCCATCCACACCCCGGAGGTAGACTTTGACAGGAAGGGACGAGCGTCAGGAGACCGCACGGCCATCGGTGGATCGTAGTGCCTGGAGGCGTCCGGGGCACGCCCGGAAACCCGCGTTGACAACTCCTTCCAATGATCTATAATGTCGCCCTTTGGCTCCTGCCGATCACTCCTCAGTAGCTCAATTGGCAGAGCATCCGGCTGTTAACCGGAGGGTTGTAGGTTCGAGTCCTACCTGAGGAGCCACTTTTTCGACGAACCCAACCGGCCCCGTTGGTTAACACAACGCCCAGACGGAAGCGACCGTCGGGACGTTGTCGTAGCTGGCGTTTTTCCAAGAGTTTGAGCCACGCGGTACATGTCGCCAGGTTCGAGGAGATCGGTTACCTCGACCAGCCGGGTGTGGGCGAGCCAAAGTAACCGTCTCAGCCCCTGCGTGCCGTCAGCTCTGGCCCAGCAGGCGCAGGGCGTTGTCCCTGAGCACGAGACGTTCCTCCGCGGCCGACAACGCGGCTTCCCACAGACTGCCCAGCACGAAGGCCGGCGAGATAAGGTCGAGATCGGTGCCGAAGACGACGCGCTCGGCGCCCACTGCATCCAGAGCTGAACGGTAGACATTCTGCTCCGGATAGGTGGTGCACAGCTCCAGGTGGATGTTGCGGCTGCCGGCAGCCAGCTCCAGACCGTCGAGGCCGAATCCGTGGCCGATCACGATCGGCAGCTCCGGCATCTCGCGGTCCAGTTGTCGGAACATGGCCAACTCGTCAGCCGGCGCGGCTCGCACCTTCAGGATGTGGCCTTTGGTCGTCGCCTCGGGCGACCGCCTGAAGGTGTCCTGCGAGGGCGTGTTGTAGAATACGGGGAGCCGGCGGCGGGCGATCTCGGCGAAGAGCTTCAGCCACAGCGGCGAGTGGAAAGGCTCGTAAGTGGAGCCGGGGTTCACCGTGACGTGGAAGATGTCGGGATGCTCTGCGGCGAGATCGAGCCAGCGCATCGAGTCGTCCCAGTGGTGGGGGTTGGCGACTACGCTGCCGCGCAGGCGGGAATGGCTCTCCACTGCGGCCAACATCTCCGCATTGCCGGCATCGAGATCGTCCTTGTAGGCCGAGGTGGCGGAGACGACGCCGTACTCGATGTTGAAGCGCTCGTATTCGCGCTGCATCTGGTCGGCGCCAAAACAGGTGGAAGGCTGTTCCGGCATCGTGCCGATGTGGCAGTGCAGATCGATGGCGGGCAGCGAGGGCAGGCCGGCCAGCTCCGGGAGTGGCGCGGGCGGCTCCTCGGCGTCGATCTCCAGGTCGAGAAACCGGAGGGTGTTGCGGCCGAGTATGTCGGCCTTCTGCTGGGGTGCGATGTCCGCGTCAACCGCCATGTTCAGGGCGGGGCGCATCGGTCGCAGCGGCGCCATCGAACCGTACAACAGGCGGGTGGGGCCGGCCGCCGCCAGCAACTCGACAGCGCCCGGGCTCACCTGCCAGCTGGTTTCCACGTACAGGTGGTCGAACTCCTCGAGGAGCATCAGGAGCTCGCCGAGGTGGTGGTAGCTGACGCCGGCCAGAAGAACCCGGGGGCATCCCAAACTGGCGGTCTTTTCGGCGATCTGCGTGAGTTGCCCCCGCTCGTTACAGACGAAGATCAGTGGTTTGCCGGAGCTGTTGGCGCGCTCGAGGCCGCGAGAGAATAGCAGCGAGCCGACCGGACACGGTATCGCGGTCATGTGAAAAGCGAAGGCTGCGGCGTTGCCGGCGACCGCACGCTCGATGGTTAGATCCAGTCGGGTTACGGCGCGCGGATCGACCACCGCCACTGGCAGAATCCGCGCATCGACCGAAGCCAGCGACATCAGGTGGTCGTTGCCGGCCACGGCATCGACCTGAATGGCGCGCATGCTCATGGTCAGGGCGCGATCGACCCCGTTTTTCGCCATGGCGGCACCGAGATCGGCATGTCCGATTTTGACAGGGCGGGCCGGATAGCCGCCGGCGACAGCGAAGGCATCAACAATCATGCGACCAATGACCCAATGCGGCAGATTACAAGCTGACCGATTCTCTCTTGTTGAACTCCCGACAACACATTCACTGTAACGACGGAAAATGAGCAGCGCAACAATTACGGCGCCGGCGAGCGAGCCGGCTGCCGCGACTCATTGTCGCATGGGTAGGAATCAGGGGCGTTGTTGAAAAACTGGAATCACCGGGCTTGCCCAGGTTGGCGACGGTGCCATTATCAATGTAATATTGGGCTTCCGAAAGGAGAGACGAAATGACTTCCAACCAATATTGGTGGCCGGATCAGTTGAATCTGAAGATACTCCGCCAAAACTCCTCCCTGTCCGATCCGATGGGCAAGGATTTCGACTACGCCGAGGCTGTCAAGACCCTTGACGTCGATGGGCTGAAGAAGGACATCGACCAGGTGATGACAACCTCGCAAGACTGGTGGCCGGCCGACTACGGCCACTATGGGCCGCTCTTTATCCGCATGACGTGGCACGCCGCAGGCACCTACCGCATCAGCGACGGGCGGGGCGGTGGAGGTTCCGGCTACCAGCGCTTTGCGCCCCTCAATAGCTGGCCCGACAACGCGAGCCTGGACAAGGCGCGCCGCTTGCTCTGGCCGATCAAGCAGAAGTACGGCCGCAAAATCTCGTGGGCCGATCTGCTCATCTTCGCCGGCAACTGCGCCCTGGAGTCGATGGGATTCAAGACCTTCGGTTTCGGCTTCGGGCGTCCGGACGTCTGGGAGGCTGACGAGACGGACTGGGGGTCCGAGACGACCTGGCTCGACGATCAACGCCACGACGCTGACGGTGACCTCCAGGGACCCCTTGGTGCCGACCACATGGGCCTGATTTACGTGAATCCGGAGGGGCCGAACGGCAACCCGGACCCGGTCGCTGCAGCACGGTACATTCGCCAGACGTTCAAACGCATGGCCATGAATGACGAGGAGACGGTTGCGCTTATCGCCGGCGGCCACACGTTCGGCAAAGCACACGGTGCTGTCGCTGAGGACAATGTGGGTCCCGAACCGGAGGGGGCTGGCATGGAAGAGCAAGGTTTCGGCTGGAAGAACCGCTTCGGCAGCGGCAAGGGCGGCGATACCTTCACCAGCGGCCTGGAAGGCGCCTGGACCAATAACCCGGTGAAGTGGGACAACAACTTCATGGAGAACCTGCACGCCCACGATTGGAAGCTGACGAAGAGCCCCGCTGGCAAATGTCAATATGCTCCCAGGAATGCCGCTGAAGTAGCAACGGTGCCTGACGCGCACGATCCGTCGAAGAAGCACGCCCCCATGATGCTCACCACCGACCTTTCACTGAAGGAGGACCCGGCTTACGCACCGATTTCCAAGCGCTTCCTCGAAAACCCCGGGGACCTCGAAGATGCCTTTGCCAAGGCATGGTTCAAACTGCTCCACCGGGATATGGGACCCCGCAGTCGGTATGTCGGGCCCCTGGTTCCTGCAGAGCCGCAGTTGTGGCAGGATCCCGTTCCCGACGTCGATCACGAGTTGATCGGGGACCAGGATATCGTTGACCTCAAGGCCAAGGTGCTCGCCTCGGGATTGTCCGTTTCCCAACTGGTCTCGACTGCCTGGGCCTCGGCGGCATCCTACCGCGGCACCGACAAACGCGGCGGCGCCAACGGAGCGCGCATCCGCCTCGCTCCGCAGAAGGACTGGGAAGCAAACAACCCGGCCGAGCTCAACGAAGTGCTGCAGACGCTGGAGCAGATTCAGACAGGTTTCAACAGCTCGCAGAGCGGCGGAAAGAGGGTATCTCTCGCTGACCTGATCGTATTGGCCGGTTGCGCAGGCGTCGAGCAGGCTGCCCGGAACGCCGGTCACGACGTGCAGGTTCCCTTTGCACCGGGGCGCACGGACGCGTCGCAGGAGTGGACCGACGAGGAGTCGTTTGCCGTGCTCGAACCCACCGCGGACGGTTTCCGCAACTACCTCCAGGCAGGGCAGGACGGTAGAGCGGAGGACCAGCTGGTGGAGCGGGCATGCATGCTGACGCTCACGGCTCCCGAGATGACGGCGCTGGTTGGCGGCATGCGTGTCTTGAATGCCAACACCGGGCAGTCTGAGCACGGCGTTTTCACCGATCGGCCGGGGACGTTGACCAACGACTTCTTTGTAAATCTGCTCGACATGCACACCGAGTGGCAGGCGTCCTCCGCATCTCAGGACCTGTTCGAGGGACGCGATCGACAGACCGGCGATCTCAAGTGGACCGGCACCAGGGTCGACCTGGTCTTCGGCTCCAACTCCGAACTCCGGGCCATCGCGGAAGTCTACGGATGCGACGACACCCGGCAGGACTTCGTGCGCGACTTCGTGGCCGCCTGGAACAAGGTGATGAATCTCGATCGCTTCGACCTGGCCTGATTTCAGCCTTCAATCCAGGAGGCTCGACAGCTAAGGCGAGACCCCGAAGGGCGATTCCTTCGGGGTCTTGTCCTATCTGGCGCATTTCCGGGGAGTCGCGCCCCATCCGACCTGATTCCCAATTTTCCGGTTCGCGATTTCTATGCCGCACCCTGCCCGCGACCGCGACGGTTGCAGCCACGGAGGCTGTAATTTCGCCTTCGGTCTGTCCAGGGCCGCTACCGACCGCAGAAGCCGGCTGTTGACTGCGGACCAGTTTATGGACTAAATTTGGACTGGAAAGGAGGTGCCCATGAAGCTGTCCACCCAGATCAAGCCCATCAGTTACCTCAAGGCCCACGCCTCGGAGATCGTACGCACGCTCGGCGACCGGGGGGAACCGCTGGTGATCACTCAGAATGGCGAAGCCAAGGTAGTGCTTCAGGATATCGACAGCTTCGAGACGACACAGGAGACGATGGCGCTGCTCAAGATTCTCGCGCTGGGCAACCGGCAGATTGAGGCTGGCCAGGTGCAACCCGCAGCGGACGTGATCGCGCGGCTCCGGGAGCGGAAACGGGATCGCTGATGTCCTTTCACGTTCAGTTGGCCGATGACGCGGCCCGCGACCTGGAAGAGATTTGCGACTATATCGACAGACACGATTCTCGGGCGCGACGGGACTACGTCCTGCAACGGATCGAAAGGGCGTTCCAGGGCCTATCCGAGCATCCTCATCGTGGGAGCCATCCAAGGGAATTGCTCGACATTGGAATTAGAGAGTACCGGGAGGTCTTCTTCAAGCCCTACCGCATCATCTACCGGGTGGTCGGGGATACGGTTTACGTACTAGTCATCGCAGATGGGCGGCGTGACATGCAGACGCTGCTGCAACGACGCCTCTTGCAGACATAGGCCTCTTTCACGACCCTTCAACCGGAGGTTTCCCCAACCATGTCCAAATCAAGTCTGGTCCTGACCAAAGTCGCTACCTTCCTGGCCGGCGCGGGCGCGGGCGCCTGCTTCGCCATCCTCATCTATGGTGCGATCCAGGGCGAAGCAACGCCGTCCGGGCTTCTTCCCGCCGGAATCGTGCTGGCGGTGGTCGGAGCGGCCCTGCAGTACCGGTTGCACAAGAGCCGAGGCGACTCCGGCGCCTGAGGCGCATGGGCAGGTGTCCCGGTCCGTCCTGGATCAGGCACTGCCTTTCTGCTTCCGCATGGACCGCTGGGTGGTTCTGAAGAGCGTTGCAGGCGGCAGACCAACTCGTCGAGCGTCCACTCCAGCAATTCCATGGTGAGGGCATCGTCCCATGGCCGTTTTGTCTGTTGTAAAATCTGTCCCATCCCGTTTACCCATCCTCCAATCGGAGTGCTTCAGACCATGTCGAAAGTCAGTCCACTTTTTTCGAAAGTCGTGACCTGCATCGCTATCGTGGGTCTGGTGGCCTGCCTCGCTGTCGTCATCCACAGTTTGGCAACAGGCCAGGGCCTCCAACTTTTGGAACTCGCCATCGCGCTCTTGCTTACGGTGATGCTGCTGCATGGGCGCTTCCGCAAAGAGTGAGGCGCTTCCGGCTCGGGCAAGCCCACAATTCTCGCCGCGGGACGATCACGGTGCCGGAAATTTGTTTTCAGCCCGTGCTCGCAACCGAAGCGTGCAGCGGGCAATTCTCTCAATGTCGTTTGGGCGGACAGCATCGGCCAATGGGCAGCAGGAGAGTCGGGACATGAGCGCAGACGAAATCGATGTGCTTGTAGTCGGCGGCGGCCCGGCAGGCATGGCTGCGGGAATTTCCTTCGGCCGGGCGGGCTTGCGAACCCTGGTCTGCGAGCGCGCCTCGCTGCCGGTCGACAAGCCCTGCGGGGAGGGGGTGATGCCGACGGGCCTCAAGTACCTGGAGCGCCTGGGCGTTTCGGCCTATCTGGATCGGGCCCACATGCGGGCTTTTGCCGGAATCCACTATCTGCCAACTTCCGGGCCGGGAGCGTCCGCGCGGTTTGTCGAGGGCCCGGGACAAGGCATTCGCCGCACCGAGCTGTCGCGCGCGTTCTACAAACGAGCCCGAAAAATCGACGCTTTGGAGGTGCAGTCCCGAACGCCTGTGACCCTGGGATTGCGCGGACCCAACGGCACCGAAGCCTGGCTGGACGGGCGGAAGACCACGGCCCGAATGATCGTAGGCGCGGACGGCTTCCGATCCGAGGTCCGGCGCTGGGCGGGACTTCAGGGCGTGTCGACGCAGAGGCGACGGTTTGCCGTCCAGCAGCATTTTCGTTGCGAACCCTGGTCGGAATACGTCGAGGTGCATTGGGCGGGGGATGCCGAGGCTTACGTGACGCCGTGCGGGCGGGAGGAAGTGGGCGTGGCCGTGCTGTGGGCGGCGGAAGACAAGAAGTCAGGCGGCGGACAACGCTTGATGGAGTCGATGCTATCCCGTTTCCCCCGGTTGAGGGCATCACTCCAGGGGGCGGAGCCATCCAGCGGCGCCCGGGCAATCGGGCCGATGCACCAGGTGGCGCGCTCGCCGGTTTCCGACGGGGTCGGATTGGTGGGCGATGCCTCCGGATACCTCGACGCAATTACGGGGGAGGGCATCAGCCTGGCGCTGGCACAGGTCCAGGCGCTCTACGACTCCATCGGACCCTGGATGCTCTCCAACGATGCCGTGCCATCGGCCAGGGAATTGCAAGGCTACTCGCGGCGCATCTCGGGAATGGTTCGCCAACACCAACTGATCACCCGCCTGGTTCTATTCCTCAGCCGGAAGCCAACGTTGGCCGAGCGGGCGATCAAGGGTCTCGGCCGGCAGCCGGAGTTGTTCCGCTGGCTGCTGTCGGCCAATATGGGTGCAGTGTCAGCGGCCTCTTTTCCCAAGCTGGAGATGATGCGGTTGGCGACGGCGCTGGTTCGTGGCTGACCCTGAACATGCCTGACAAGTGCTTGAAGATAAAAAGGGATATGGAGTTTTCGGGAGCCTGTCGGCCGGCGATCCAGCCTCAATGGTCATCCTCGTAATCCTCACTTTTGCCGCCGAGCCACCAGCCCAACCCGAAGGTGGCCAACAGTCCCAAACAGCCGGTCGCTCTTCGGGACATGCGGGCCGACGCATCAGTCAATTTTGCTTCCTCCGTAGCGAACAGCGAATCCGCCCGCTGTTCTATCCATCGGTCCAGGTCTGTCAGTGACGGTGGGGGTCCAAGCTCCAGGTCCAACGTGATCGGCACACGTCTGCCTTCCTCAATGGTGAGGCCGCGCTTTTCGAGAGCGCCCATCGGATCGTGCAGGCACTCGAGAAGATCGTCAAGCCAGCCCTGAATCTGGAGCAGCGCCTCGCGATAGACCTGCTCGAGCAGTTGGCACCCCTCGGTATCCACAATGCCGGGAATTGCCCGTCGAACTTCATCATAGTCATCCAGGAGGCGTTCAAGACAAGTCTCCATTCGGGCGGCGCCCCGCTGCACGGCGTTTTCCGAAGTATCGGCAACTTCAAGCAACTCGCCAAGTCGGTTGACCTCATCGACGAACCGATCGATGTCGGCCTGAATCAGTTCCATATGGCTCCGCACGTAGCTGAGAATGTCGGTAACCTGCTCTGATCGGTTGGGCCTGCTCTCCATGCGCGCCCGGAACTTGGAGGCGATGGGGCGCACGCTTTCACCCAACGCGAGCGTTCGCCGCGACAAAATCGATCCGGAGTTCATGTCCCGATTCCTCCCGGTCATACTACCATAGAGAGATTGGCCTCCGACCCAAGGGTCTTAGGCGGGAAGACCAACCTCACGATGCGAGCGTAGCCCCACCCGATTCGTCTTTGCTGAGGGCCTGTCGGATTTCCCGTAACGGATCGTGACAGGTAACTGGATCCAGCCGTTCAGCTTCGTGCCGCAGACCGGGCAACGGTGGAGCACCTAAAGGAAGGGCCGTTCATGAGGACGAGAGACCGGAAAGCAGCACGCTGCAGGTCTCCTTCGGAGCACCCGATACCCGTGCTGGCACTCTTCGTCTACGGCACGCTCAAACGCGGATTCCGAAACCACCAGGCGTTCTGCCGGGGGTTTGTGGAGTTCCGGGAGGCCACCGTTCGCGGGCGTCTATACGAGGGCCCCGGATATCCCATTCTGAAGGTGCCCGAAGCAGACATCCTGGCCCAGGGAACCACAGATCCACTGGCTGACGCAGCCACGCAGACGCGACTTTCCCATCGGGTGCAGGCCGGGCTCCAGCGGCTCCCGGAAGGCGCCACGGGGGAGATCTGGGACATCGTCTGCGGGGAACTGTTCACCTTTGACGACCCCCGGACCCGCCTTCACCCCATCGACCGCCTGGAGGGGTTCCACCCCGGTGGCCGCTCACTCTATCGGCGCGTGCTCGTCCCCGCCACGGTGGAGGGCGCCCGCCAGCCTGCCTGGGTCTACGCGGTCGAGGATCTCGGCACCAGCCGCCGCCGGATCACCTCCGGCCGCTGGCCGGAGTAGCATCCCGCAAGCTCGCCGTCGCGACAGGATGCAGTTCTGGTTGTAAGCGACACGAATTTCGCATTGCATGATCCTTGTGCCAATGGAACGGAGGTCCTGATGAAGAAAGTCACCGTCACCTTGCCCGAGGATTTGGCCCATTGGCTTCGCATCAAGGCGGCCAAGGACGATCTTAGCGTGTCCCGATGGCTGGCCGAGTTGCTGGAACGGATGCGGCGACAGGAAGATCGATACGAGGCCTCTATGCAGCGGTACCTGGCGATGAAGCCGCGCAAGATCGATTGGCCGAGTGATCGCCGGCCGACGCGGAAGGAACTGTACGACCGTCCCGGTCCTCGTTGACACCAACGTCGTGGCCTCCCGCAGGTATGTTTGGATTTTCAATCATCTCGCGACCGCAGTCGAAGAAGCCGTCCGGGTGCACAGCGGCAAATGACGCCTCTAACTATTGTGGCTCACGATTCAACTGCGTCCTTTGAGATTTCGATGCATTGATGCTATGATGCTGTCATGCGGACTACCGTGACTATCGACAGCGACGTACTGGCGGTTGCGCGAGCGCTGGCGGAGCGTAACGGGACCAGCCTCGGCCGGGCCTTGTCGGAGTTGGCGCGGCGCGGTTTCAGGAGTACTCACGCTGCCAAGGAACAGGGGCAAGGTGCGGTTTTTGCCGTTGAGCCCGGCGCCGACGCCATCACCAGCGAGGACGTCTACCGGTCCTTGAGCGACTGGCCGTGATTTCCCTCCCGGACGTCAACGTCCTGATCGCGCTGGCTTGGCCGAACCACGTGCACCACGCCGCGGCCTGGGCGTGGTTCGACATGCATCGGAATGAGGGCTGGGCAACCTGTCCTTTGACAGAATCGGGATTTGTCCGAGTCTCCTGCAACCCCTCGGTTGTCAGACACACCGTTACCCCCCTTGATGCCATCGCGGTGTTGGAGAAACTCACACAATTGGGTGTCCATATGTTCTGGCCGCTGGACAGGTCCATCGTGCACTTGCCGGAGTCCATTGGGGTGCGCCTTCAGGGATATCGGCAGATATCCGATGCCCTATTGCTGGCTGCCGCCATGCAACGAGAGGGGCAATTGGCCACTCTGGACGCCGGTTTGGAAGGGTTGGTTGCAGGAAACCAACGCGCCTTCTTGCGCGTAATTCCCGTGTGAATCCGCATCCTCCTCCATTGGAAATTCATGAGATCGGGTTGATACCACGGTTGGCTCTGCCAGCAGACCGCCGTTGGCTACAATTCGGCGTGGCTCCGTGGATCTTTGCAGACATGGTAGCGGGCACGCCGGCGGGGGCGCGACGACAAGCTGACACGGGTCAATCGCTGGAACCCGGGAACTGCGCCCGACATCGCTGGGCGGGGCTTCGGGGGCGCTGTCGGTTCGTGCTAGAATCGGACTCGCCTGCTTCGAGGTCCCGTTAGGAAAGAGGAACACCAAATGTCAGTGATCGATCAACTTCTGGAGAACAATTCCCGCTACGCCGACGGCTTTGACAAGGGCGACCTGCCGCTGCCTCCGGCGTGCGGCCTGGCGGTGGTGGCCTGCATGGATGCGCGCCTGGATGTGCACAAGATCCTCGGCATCAGTGAAGGGGACGCGCACATCATTCGCAATGCGGGCGGTGTGGTCAGCGATGATGCCATCCGCTCCCTGGTGATTTCCCAGCGCCTGCTGGGCACTACGGCCATCGTGCTGATTCACCATACCGATTGCGGCATGCTGACTTTCCGGGACGACGACGTCAAGGATGCCATCGAGGCCGACACCGGCCTGCGACCGTCCTTCTCCCTGGAGGCCTTCGGCAACCTGGAGCAGGATGTCCGCCAGTCCATCTCACGCATTCACGCCAACCCCTTCATTCCCAACAAGGACCAGGTGCGCGGCTTCGTCTACGACTGTTCCACCGGACGGCTGAACGAGGTGGCACCCGACTGAGCCACGCCTCCTCCCCTGAATCCGAGATACTCCAGACTTGCCATTGAACCGTCGGTCGAGAACCGGCCGGCTAAAGCGGCCAGCCGGCCGGGACCCGCACCACGACGGTTCTGGCGATCTTGTCGTGCCAGGCCTGTCGCTCGGGGTCCCAGAGGATCCAGAGCCAACCCAGTCCCGCGGCCACCGCCGACAGGATGCTGGCCAGCCCCCTTACCAGCGCATCGGTAAAGGCGAGGGGCTTCCCGTCCGTCCGAACCACCCGCAGACCACAGATGATGCCGCCCACGGTGGTTGCTTTCCAGCTCCAGAGAGCCACCCGATAGACCAGCAGCAGGACAAAGGACCTGCCCGGATGTATCTCGAAGAATGCCAGCGTGATTGCCGTCACCAGGAAGAGGTCGAGCAGCAGGGCTCCCAGCCGGCGAAGAAAAGTGGCCCGCGGAAAGGATGCAAGGTGCTCGCCCTGGGGCGGGGAAGCCGCCGGCGCCGTGTCACTGCTGGAGGGCTCGGCAGCACCGCCGGTGGAGGCGTCGCTTCCCGGCTCGGCAATCGGCGGTGGTGTGGGAGCGGGGGAGGGGGGATTCTCCCGCCTCAAGCCGGCAACCAGCGCGGTGGCGGCCGCTCCCAGTCCCAGAAGGCTCACCAGGGCCCAGGCGGTGAGGCCGGCGACCGGAACCATGCCAACCAGGATGATGGCCGCCAGGCCGATCCCCAGCGACCGGGCAGCCTGCAGACGGTTGTGCGGCGACTCCTCGGGCAGAACCCGACTTCCGATCCAGCGAGCGGCGGCCACGTTGCCGATGAGGCCGACAATCATAAAAGCGAGCCACAGGAAGGGCACCAACGCCAGTCCGACCACCGACACCGTCAGTATGAACGACACCGGCGAGATCAGGAGAAGCGTCAGAAATCCCGCCAGACCCGTGGTCAAGGGCTTCCGGCCGAGTGTGTCGGTACAGGCGCGCACCGGCCCGTCAAACACCAGGTTGATGAGCAGGAACAAGAGCGCGAAAACGGCCACGAAAGCCCACATCCAGGGGAGATCGGGTACTATCGGCCGGCCCCAGAGCATTCCTCGAGTGAGCCAGGGAGCGGCATTCGCGAACTGGTCTCCTAACTCAAAGGCACCGACCGAGACCTGATCTCCCCCCGGGGAGAACCCCTCAGGCACCTTCAAGCCACTGCCCACGGCCACCAGGTCTCCGCCAACCTCGGCTCCAGGTTGGAGGTCGCCTGTTCCGCCTACCACGACAACGTCCCCGCCGACCCGGGCGGTGCCGGCAAGGGTCGCGGCTCCGGCAACCACCACCAGATCTTGCTCTATTTCGCCCTCAATCCGAGCGGTGCCCGCGATAACGACTGCGCTCTCGACCCGCTTGCCGGCAGGGAGGGTGTAGCTTCGTCCGATTTGAACGACTTCTCCGTCGACGTCGATGTCCAGATCGATGTCCACATCAACCTCAACGGGAGGATCGGGTGTCGATGGCGCCGTGGTCTCTTGAACCGCTCCGCCGGTGGCGACCAACCCCAGTGTGACTGCCAATACCGCCAAGGGTTTCCAATGTGTCTTCATTGTCTGACGCTCCCTTCCCAAAGAACGCTCTTGAGTGCCTCCAAGAGCAGTGCCAAAAACACCCACATGCCACTGACCCAAAGGATCAGGTAAGCGGCAACGGGTTCCAGAAACACCCGCCATAGGATCTGGGCCTCGCGCGCCATCGCCGCGCCGTTGATGGCCGCATCCTCGGCTGTCGCGACGAAAACGCCCCAGGCACTTCCAACCCTGCCGCCCGAGGTCCAGTCCACCAACAGTCCGCCCAACAGAATCAGGGCGGTCCATGCAACCAGCCGGACCGCCGGCCGCTGCCAGATCCCACCGGTCCGGACCGGTTCGCGCCGGGGGCTCCGCCGGGTTTGGCGCACCTCGGCCATGATTCGAGGCAGCAACGTCCCGGGGGCTTTCGGAGCCGGCAGTTCCGCCAGCTTTCGCTGAATGAGGGATTCCAGATCAGAGGGTTTCATCATCCGCCACCATCAATTTCCTGAGGGTCTCCCGGCCCCGGTGTATGTCGGTCTTGATCTTGCCCAGCGAGACTCCCAGCACTTGGGCGATTTCAGCGTAGCTTCTCTCCTCGAAATGAAACAACACCAGGGGCACCCGCTGATGCCGCGGCAGGCGGCGCACGGCCCTCTCCAGCCGGGCATGCTCCTGGGACCGCTCCAGGTCCGCATCCTGTGCCTCCCGCGCCACCAGGCGTTCTTCATAGGCCGGTTCCGTATCGGGCTCGCCGGGTCGCCTCTGACTGAACAGGCGCCAGCGGGCCCGGAAGCGGGACAGGTGGTTCAGACAGAGGTTGGTGGTCACGGTTCTGAGCCATCCTCCGGCGGAAGGATTCTCGCTCAGACGGTCGAACCGCTCAAAAGCCTTCAGGAACACGGTCTGGGACACGTCCTCGGCCTCGCTTTCGTCTCCCAGCAACCGGACCGCGGTTCCGAATACCATGTCCTGGTACTTGCGAACGAACGCTTCAAATGCGGTGGTTCCGGTCATCGCCCTCAAAGGCTCGCCCAATCATCTTCTCAAAAACCCACAAGCGGGGAGAAAGTTTCAAGGATGGACGGTTATTTTCGGGTTTCCCGCCGGATTGCCCCACTCCCCGATCGCTTGCGGAACACCTGCGGGCCGGGCCGGTTACAAGGCGTCGAGAAGCAGCTCTTCCACCTTCAGCCAGACCTCGGGGTCGCGGTCCATCTTGGCGTGAGCCCTTCGGGCGATCGTTTTGTACCAGGGGAGGTGGGACAGGTCGATGTCCAGGTTGGAGTAGTCGAAGCGGAAATTTCCGAGAATCCGGGTGCGGCTGGAGTCGGCCGCCCGGATGGGCGCCTCCCCGCGGATGAAGCGCCCGTTGTCCTGGTAGAGGTTGGCGGCGGCGCGGACGTTGGGAGGGATCAGGCCGTCGCCGCGCCCCACGCTGTCAACCTGGATGGTCAACAGAACCGGGATGTCCAGCCGGTCCAACTGGCGGGCGAACTTTACCACGGCGGCACCTCCGAAGCTCTGTCCGTAGAGAACGATGCGGGCCCCGCCACGTTCCTCCGGCTGGAGGCGTCCGTCGCCGTTGCTGTCCAGGCAGGCCCGCACCAGTCGAAGGGCCAGGTCGCGCTTGAGGTTTTCGACGGTCTCCACGTGTACTCCGGGAAGTGCCTTGCGGCGGAGCCATTGAGCCGTCCGGCCCACCCCCACCTCGGTGTTGCGCCAGGAGTCTCGGCCGCCCATGAAGCCCAGAACCAGGGTGTGGCCCGGCTGCAGCGGCCTGGGTGCGGTAAAGTGCTGAAACTGCTGGGGGGGGCGCGGGGCGCAGGAGACTTCTCGGCCGGCTGCCAGCAGTAGCAGGAACGGGAGGAGCCGTGAGACAGTTGCTGCAAGAGATGGTTTCCCGTTGATGCGCGCGCGCCGGTCCATGGGTCGATCAAACTGAGTTACCAGTGGCACATCCCCTCCCTGAGCGGCTACAACAAGAGTGTCCCTCTGCCATTCCAATTGGACCTGAAAACCCGCGTTTTGCAGTTTCGGCGCTGACAGGTGCTGCATCAGCCTGATCGGGTATCAGTTCATGGAGGCTATCACGGGTACGCCGCCGGATGGGGCAAAGGTTATGCCCCGGCGCACCACCCGTACCGTTTGCTCCCCATCGGATACTGGCCTTTGGCAAGGACTTTTCCTAAAATCACCCCAAGTCGGCAAACAGTCTCTTCCCTCCAATGAGGTTCTCCCATGTTGCGGAACGGCATTCCGGCAGTCGCTCTGCTGCTGGTCGCTTGGGCTCCGGCAGGGGCTGAGGAGGAGTTTTCCCGGGACATCCGGCCGCTGATCCAACGGTATTGCCTGAGCTGCCACTCGACCGCCCAAAAAATCGGTGAACTGGACCTGGAGCGTTTCTCCGATGGAGCGGAGGCGCGCCGGGACCTGCAGGTCTGGACCCGGGTCATCGACATGGTCGAATCCGGCCAGATGCCCCCCGAGGCATCTCTTCAGCCGAGCGCCGCCGAGCGCCCGAGGATTCTCGAATGGGCTCGGGACCTGCTGGAGGCCGAAGCCCGATCCAGAGCGGGAGATCCCGGCCGGGTGGTGCTGCGCCGCCTGAGCAACGCCCAGTATCAATACACCTTGCGGGACCTTCTGGGGGTAGATCTGGATCCGGCCCGAGAGTTTCCCATCGACGGAGCCGCCGGGGAGGGGTTTACCAACACCGGCGAGGCCCTGGTGATGTCGCCCGCCCTGCTGGGAAAGTACCTGGATGCCTCCAAGGGGATCGTCCGGCACGCGGTGCTGCTTCCCGACGGATTTCGGTTTTCCAGGCACAGCACCCGTCGTGACTGGACCGACGAGATCCTGGGGCGAATCCGCTCCTTCTATGGCCGCTACACCGAAGTGCGTCGCCGGGAGTGGATGTACGGGGATGTCCCACTTGCGATCGACTACGGACAGGTTCCCCTCGAAGAGTACGTCCGGGCAACCCTGGAGTTGCGTGAGGTTGGCGCGGATCTGGATCAGATCGCCGGCAGCCGGGGACTGTCGGGGAAATACCTGAGAAATCTATGGAGAGTCCTCAACGGGGAGGTCGGGGGGGACACCTTTCTGTTGGAGAACGTGCGCTCGCTCTGGCGCTCGCTCTCCCCAAAGGACTCCGCGAAGCTGGTGGTGGAGATCGAACGCTGGTACGAGCCCCTGTGGAGGTTCAACAGCGTGGGCCATCTGAACCATTGGCTGGAGCCGGTGACGCCCCTGGTCGGAGAGCAGAGTTTCTCCGTTTCCCTGGAGACCCCTGAGCAGAATGGAGCGACGGCGCTCTACCTGTGGACCGGCGACGCCGGAGACGGGGCCGACGGAGACTACCTGGTGTGGAAGCGTCCCCGCTTCGAGGGCAAACCCATCCCGGTGCACGGCGACAAGCCCCGGCCCAGCGACCTGCCTCCGATCCTGCTGCGGGACCTGCCATTGGTGAGCCGGACTCTGGACACGACCCTGAAAAGAACCTTCGCCGACAGCCGGCGCTATCTTGCGGCAGCGGCGCGGCTGGTGGGGCCGGGCGCCCCGCCGGACCTGGAGGCGCTGGCAGCCGGCGACGGATTGAACCCGGAACTGCTGCGGCGTTGGACCGGCTTTCTGGGAATCGGGCCGCCGAAAGCGGGTCTCGAGAAGCCTCTGTCCCAAGCGATGCATAGCCTTCAGAAAACGGCCGAGCTCAACGGCTGGCGCACACCCTTGTCGGGAGGGGCGCCGGCTCCCTACCAGGACACTGCCTACCTGGTGGCGAACTCGGGGGATCAAAGCTGGCAGATCCCGGGCACGGTTCCTCCCAAGTCGGTGGTGGTGCATCCCACCCGGCAGCGGTGGGTCGGGATGGGCTGGCGTTCCCCGGAGGAACTGACGGTGGGAGTGGAAGCGCGGGTGGAGGATTCCCACTTGGGCTGCGGCAACGGCATCGAATGGATCCTGAAGCTTCGCCAGTCGGGGCTGGAGCGCATCCTGGCCTCGGGGAGCCTGAAAAACGACAACCGCGCCATACGCCCGGACCAGAAGTTCCGGCTGCGCCGCGGGAATGAGATCTCGCTGCTGGTGGGATCCCTGAAGCACAACGCCCGCTGCGATCTGACCCGGGTCGACCTGACCGTTCGGGAAGAAGCCGAGGCCGCCCGCGTGTGGGATCTGGCGGACAACGTCATCGACTCGGTGCTGGAGGGCAACCCGCACGGCGACGCTTTTGGAAACCCGGGCGTCTGGCGCTTTTTCACGCTGCAAGAGCCCCCGAGCGATCGCTTGCATGCCATTGCCCCGGGTTCGGCACTCTACCGCTGGCTGGACACCCTCTCGAGTCCCACACCAGGTCATCGGCCGGCGGAGGTTGCCGGGCAAGTGGCGACACTGCTGGACTCGGGACCGCAGGCCGCCGGAGACCATGCGGACGCCCTTCTCTATTCCCGGATCACGGCTCTGGATGGACCCTTTCTGAGAGGCATGGACCTGGCTGCTGCCGGACGGGAGGTCGAATCCTGGAGCAGCGACCGGTCGACCGACCCCGGGCCGGGCGTCTCCAACGGGCTGGACGGGATCGAGTTCGGCCGGCACCCCGGCGGTCAGCCACTCGATGAGGGCAGTTTCCTGGTGCATGGACCCGCCCGCATCCGGGTGGAGGTGCCCCCGAGGATTGCCCGGGCCTACAACTTCGTAGCCGAGGCGGCCCTGGATTCCAGTTGGGGCCGGGCTGGCAGCGTCCAGGTTCACGCGGGCCTGGAGGTTCCGCAATCGATGCAGGGTCTCATTTCCCCGGTAGGCGCCAACGACGCCCACCCGGAAGCCAATGCCAACCCGGAGCCGGCCAGGTTTCCCGTGATTGTGGGGAACGACGCCACCCAGGGACGGTTCCGGGAGGCCTTTGACGCCTTCCGCAAGTGGTTCCCGCCGGCCCTGTGCTACACGCAGATCGTTCCGGTGGACGAGGGCATCACCATTTCTCTGTTCCACCGGGAAGACAGGGCGCTCAGTCGGCTGATTCTGGAGGAGGGACAGAAGAGAGAGCTCGATCGACTCTGGCACGAGCTGCGCTATGTGAGCCGGGACGCGTTCACCATCGCCGATTCCTTCGAGGAGTGGTGGAACTTCGGAGCCCACTACAAGAAATTCACCCGGGAATCCCGGGAGGCGCCGATTCGCCGGCGGGCGGAGCAGTTTCGGGAAGAGCTGCGGTCGTCGCAGTCCAGGCACCTGGATGCCTTGCTACGCTTTGCCGAGCGCGCCTATCGCCGGCCCCTGGAGGCCCGGGAGAAAGCGGGTGCCCTGAATCTCTACATCTCTCTGAGAGACGAGGGGCAGGAGCATGATTCGGCCCTGCGCAGCCTGTTGGGTCGGGTGCTGGTGTCTCCCAACTTTCTCTACCGCATCGAGCAGCCGGCAGCCGGGGTGGAACCGCAACCGGTGTCCTCTTGGGAGCTGGCCAGCCGGCTCAGCTACTTCCTCTGGTCTTCCATGCCTGACGGAGAGCTGTCTCGACTTGCCGACACCGGCTCTCTCCGGGATCCGGAGGTGCTGGTCGGGCAGGCCGGCAGGATGCTCAAGCATGCCCGCACCCGCGCCCTGGCCGTGGAGTTCGCCGCCCAGTGGCTGGGATTCCGGGAATTCGACCACAACCTGGGCAAGAACGAGCGCCTGTTTCCGACCTTTGCCGGCCGGCGTGCCGATATGTATGAGGAATCGGTCCGGTTCTTCGAGGAGCTCTTTCGCCGCGACGGGTCGGTGATCGATATCCTGGATGCCGACTACACCTACCTCAACCAGGAGTTGGCCGACCACTATGGGATTCCCGAGGTGTCGGGGAGCGAATGGAGGCGGGTGCAAGGGATCAAGCGGTATCAGCGAGGGGGTGTGCTGGGGATGGGCAGCATGCTCAGCAAGCAGTCGGGAGCTTCCAGGACCAGCCCCGTGCTGCGCGGAAACTGGATCTTCGAGACCCTGTTGGGAAATCATCTGCCCAAGCCTCCCCCCAACGTACCCGAGCTTCCCGAGGACGAAAGGCACACCCAGGGCCTGACGGTGCGCCAAATGGTGGAAAGGCATCGCAGCCTGCCCGGATGCGCCACCTGCCACGACCGGATCGATCCGCTGGGGCTGGCCCTGGAGGGTTTCGATGCCATCGGCCGCCGCCGCATCCGAGACCTGGCCGGCCGTCCCGTGGACTCCGGCGTGGAACTGCAGCCGGGCATCGAGTTTCGGGATCTTGCCGGGCTGCGGACCTATCTGCTGGAGCAGCGGAGAGAGGAGTTTCTGCGGAATTTCTGCCGCAAGCTTCTGGGGTATGCGCTGGGGCGCTCGGTGGAGGTGTCGGACGAAGGACTCCTGGACGAGGTGCAGCAGTCCCTGGAGAGAGCGGACTTCCGTTTCTCGGCGGCAGTTGCTACCATTGTGCAGAGCCCGCAGTTTCTAAACCAGCGCGGACGGGATGCGGGGAGTCCCGACCAACCATGAATTCCCTTGAATCGCTTCAACGGAGGCGGGGCGCCGGCTTCACCCGGCGCACCCTGTTGCGCGGCCTGGGCGTGAGCCTGGCGCTGCCCTGGCTCGAGTCCATTCCGGCCTGGGCCGGTGTCTCCCCCCAGCCTCGCTCAGGCATGGAGGCGCCGCTCCGTTTCGCCTGCCTTTTTGCCGGCAACGGCTTCTATGAAGGGGAATGGTGGGCCCGGACCGAGGGGCGATCCATGAAGTTCGGCAAGGTGCTGGAGCCGCTGGCGCCCTGGCAGCACAAGTTGAACTTCGTGCGGGGACTCTACAACGCCGAAGCCCTGAAGGGGAACATCCACAGCTCACAGACCGGCAATCTCCTCTCCGGAGCGCTGCTGGCGCCCGGCGGAAAGATTCGTTCCGGCACCAGCATCGACCAGGTGCTGGCCCAGCGCCTGGGGACCGGGACCAAGGTGCCCAGTCTGGTTCTGGGATGCGAAAAGTCGATCGCCAGCGTCCACAAGAACTACTCCATGCTCTACAGTTCCCACATCTCCTGGAGCTCTCCCACCACGCCCACACCGCTGGAGATCTACCCGGCCCTGGCCTTTGACCGCCTCTTCCGGGATGGTGGCGCCGAAGCCGGCGATGCCAGCGTGCTGGATGCCGTCCTGGAGGAGGCGACGGACCTCCGGCGGCGCATCAGCACCCTGGACCGGTACAAGTTCGATGAGTACCTCAACTCGGTCCGCGAGGTGGAACGGCGAATCGAGCAGGCGGGGAAGGACCGCATGCTGCAGGGCTGGAGACCGACACTGGAGAAGCCGAACCGGCCACGCCCCTCCGACGGATTGCCTCAGGACATCCACGAGCACATGCGCCTGATGTGCGACATCCTGGTGCTGGCCTTCCAGACCGACAGCACCCGTTTCTGCACGCTCAAGCTCAACAACGATCTCTCCCAGCTTCGCTTCCCCCACCTGGGAATCGATCACACCATCCACCACATGCTTTCCCACGGGGATTCCGACGACTGGCTCAAGGTGAACCACTACTTCGTCGAGCAGGTGGCCTACCTGGCCGGGCGATTGGACGAGATCCGGGAGGGGGAGCGGACGCTGCTGGACAATTCAGCCATCCTCTTCTGCTCCAGCATGCTGACCGGAAACCACGATGCCTCCCAGTTACCGGTGGTGCTCCTGGGACGGGCCGGGGGCCGTATCGAGACCGGCCGCGTGCTGGACTACCTCGACGGCTCCAACCGCCGAATGTCCAGCCTCTACCTGTCCCTGGCCTCGAAGTTCGGCGTCAAGCTGGAACGGTTCGGGGATTCCGACGAACCCCTGAGGAATATCTGAGCTTCTTGCACCTCCTTCCCATTGACTCTCCAAGAAAATCGTCTGCAATGACAGCCGTCGGCTGTGCCTCCCGGGGGCGGGGGGTAAGAGCGTACCGCGAACCATGATCGCCGCGGCCGTCTCCAGCCTGCCGGCAGGCCGGGAAATTCTCTGAGGACATGCACATCACGGTAGTGGGTACAGGTTACGTGGGATTGGTGACGGGAGCGGCGCTGGCCGATTTCGGACTGAACGTGAGCTGTGTCGACAGCGACGCGCGGAAGATCGAAACGCTATCTTCCGGAACGGTGCCGATTTACGAGACCGGCCTGGAAGAGCTGGTCAATCGCAATCTGAGGAACGGGCGGCTGACCTTTACGACCGATCTGGAGGAGGCTGTGCGTGTTTCCCTGACGGTATTCATCGCCGTGGGGACCCCGGACCTGCCGGACGGCAGGCCCGACCTGAGCCAGGTCGATTCGGTGGTGGACGCCCTGGCCGAGTGCATGGACGACTACAGGGTCGTCGTCACCAAGAGCACGGTGCCGGTGGGGACGGCCAGACGAATTCAAAGGCTGTTGACGGAAAAGCAGGGGGATCCGGTCAAGTTCGACGTGGTTTCCAATCCCGAGTTTCTGAGGGAGGGTTCCGCGGTGGAAGACTTCATGCGGCCCAATCGGGTGGTGATCGGGGCGGATAGTGACAAGGCAGTCGCTATTGTCAAGGAGATCTACCGCCCCCTCACCCTGAATGAGACTCCCTTCGTCATTACCAGCCTGGAAACGGCCGAGCTCATCAAGTATGCCTGCAACGCCTTTCTGGCGACCAAGGTCTCCTTTATCAACGAGATGGCCAACCTGTGCGAGAAAGTCGGAGCCGACGTCCATCAGGTGGCCCGGGCCATGGGGCTGGACAATCGGATCGGCCCCAAGTTCCTGCACCCGGGTCCCGGCTTCGGGGGCTCCTGCTTTCCCAAGGACCTGGTGGCGTTGGCCAGGACCGGCCGGCAACTGGACGCGCCTCAGAGGCTGGCGGAAGCCGTGATTGAAATCAATCGACGGCAAAGGGAGAGGGTCGTCAGCAGGATCAAGGGCGAGCTGGGCAGTTTGGAGCGCAAGAGAATCGGCGTTCTGGGGCTGGCTTTCAAGCCCAACACCGACGACATTCGGGGAGCGCCGGCCATTGACATCTGCCGGAGGCTTCTGGGTGCAGGAGCCCGGATTCAGGCCTACGATCCCGCGGCCATGCCGAACAGCCGGGGTGTCCTCGATGACGAGAACGTGGTTTTCTGCCCGGATGCCTATGCCGCGGCGGCCGGAGTGGATGCCCTCTGGATCGCTACCGAGTGGAACGAGTTCCGGAACATCAACCTGGCCCGGATCAAATCGGTGATGCAGGCGCCTGTCCTCTTCGATTCCCGCAACGTGTTCGATCCCGAGAAGGTGCGTGCCCTGGGATTTCGCTACTTCGGCACGGGACGCCCCGGTCCGCTCCCCTGACAAGTGTGGGCTGACCGCTATGAAGTGAACTGCTGCCGGAAATAGGGAATGGTCAGCTCCAGCCCCTCATCGATGTCGATGGTCGGCTCCCAGCGCAGTTTTTGCCTGGCCAGAGCGATGTCGGGCTGCCGGCGAACGGGGTCGTCCGAGGCTGCCTCCCCGTGGACGATGCTGGCGGAAGATTCCGTCAATTGAATGGTCTTCCTGGCCAGATCGAGAATGGTCAGCTCCCGGGGGTTCCCCAGGTTGACAGGCCCGCGGAAGTCATCCTGGTTCATCATGCCGACCAGACCTCGAACCAGATCCGAGACGAAGCAGAAGGAGCGGGTCTGCAGTCCGTTGCCGTTGATCCGCAGGTCTTCCCCCTTCAGCGCCTGGACGATGAAGTTGCTCACCACCCTCCCGTCATTGACCGCCATCCGGGGACCGTAGGTGTTGAAGATTCTGACGATGCGGATGTCGACCCGGTCCTGACGCCCATAGTCCATCATCAGGGTTTCCGCCACCCGCTTGCCTTCGTCGTAGCAGGCACGGACTCCAATGGGGTTCACGTTGCCCCAGTAGTCCTCGGGCTGGGGATGAACGCGGGGGTCCCCGTAGACTTCCGAGGTCGACGCCTGCAGGATTCTGGCCCGGGTCCGCTTGGCCAGTTCCAGCATGTTGGTCACTCCCAGGACGTTGGCCTGGATGGTCCTGACGGGATTGAACTGGTAGAAGACCGGAGAGGCGGGACAGGCCAGGTTGTAGATCTGCTCGACCTCGATGTCGACGGGATTGATGATATCGTGGCGCAGAATTTCAAAGTTCTTGGAGTCCAGCAGGTGAAAAATGTTTTTCTTGGAGCCGGTAAAGTAGTTGTCCAGGCAGACGACTTCGTGGCCCTGGGCAAGCAGGGAATCGCACAGATGCGATCCGATCAGACCGGCGCCGCCGGTAACCAGTATCCTCATGCCATCATCCCCCTTGCGGGACACCCTTCCCATTGTTCCGCAGAAAGCGTTCGCGCAGCGCCTTTTTCTGAATTTTCCCCGTTCCCCCCTTGGGCAGGCTGGTCAGGAACTCCACGCTGGAGGGCACCTTGTAGGCGGCCAGCTTTTGGCGGCAATACTGCTTCAGTGCCTGTTCGGAGAGGTCGGTTCCTTCCCTGGGGACCACCAGGGCCTTGGGCGATTCGCCCCATTTGGGATCCGGGGCTGCAATGACGGCGCACTCCAGCACGTCCGGATGGGAGAAGAGTGTCTTCTCGATCTCGATGGAGGAGATGTTCTCGCCTCCTCGCACAATAATGTCCTTCTTGCGGTCCACGATCATGAGGTAGCCTTCCGCATCCACCGTGGCCAGGTCGCCGGTGTGAAGCCATCCCTGCTTCAATACCTTGGCTGTTTCCTCGGGTTGCTTCCAATACCCTTTCATGACCACGTTGCTTCTGGCCACGATTTCCCCTACCGTCTCTCCGTCGGCGACCACGTCCTGTCCCCGCGGGTCGACCACCCTGACTTCGCTGCCCGGCAGTTCCAGCCCGGTCATGGCTGCCCGCCGATAGCGGGCTTCGCCATCCTCCCGCAGGTGCGACTTGAGCAGGGAAACCGTCAGGACGGGCGAGGTTTCGGTCAAGCCGTAGCCGCAACTGCACTCGCATCCGAAAGCAGCTTCCAGTTGGCGGACCATGTCCGGGGGGACGGAAGATCCTCCCAGATGGACCAGTCGGAGGCTGTCGAGACGGTAGTTGGGGATGGCTTGGGAGTTGAGCAGCAGGGTGGCCATGGTCGGGACCAGGTTGAGCGAAGTTACCCCTTCGTTCTGGATCAGTTCCAACACGGTCTTGGGACGGAAATGACGCAACATGACGTGGGTCCCGCCGACGCAGGTGATGCTGTGGGTGGCGCCCCACCCGTTGGCATGGAACAGTGGAATGGTGTGCAGTTGCACGTCGGCTTCCCGGTTCTGAAGAGCGAAGACGACACTCTGGGCGTGCAGGTAGAGATTGCGGTGGGTCAGCATCACTCCCTTGGGCCGGGCCGTGGTCCCACTGGTGTAGAACAGCTCGGCAACCGCATCCTCGTCCCGAATGGTTTCGGGGAAGGGTTCCGGACTGTACTCCTCGATAGCCTGCTCGTAGCCGAGGGGGTTAAGCCAGGAAAGGGATGGCTCTCCATCCAGAAGGACATAGCCTTGGAGGTCGAGCAACTCTTTGCGAACCTCCGCGATCAGGGGGAGGAACTCCTCTTCCATCAGCAGCAGCCGCGCCTCGGAATGGTTGAGGATGTAACGAAAATCCCCGGCAGTGAGGCGCATGTTGAGAGGGAGAAAGATGGCGCCGGTCTGTACCACCCCGTAGTAGGCTTCCAGGAGCCGGTGAGAATTGCGGCTGAGATAGGCCACTACCGTTCCGGGCTTGACGCCCAGAGACGCCAGGAAGCGGGACAATCGGTGGATTCTCCCGCTGAACTGGCGGTAGCTGAAGCGCCGGGCTCCGCAGACCACCGCGGTCTTGTCGGGGTGGAGCTTCACCGAACGGCGAAGGAACATCAGTGGGGTGAGTGGGACATTCATGATATGCCGGGCGGCGCTCGGGAGTTGCGGGCCAGGGAACAATAGTACGCGAGCGGCCCGTTTTCCGGTAGAGTTTGCATCGCCGACACTCCCCGGGGAGTCGGCCGGGCTCGATGAGTCGCCCTTGGCCAAGCGGAAGGGAGACCCCTGGAATGTGGGGCTAGGATATTGACCAAGCTGGGTTTATTTGGTACTTTGCCGTCGAGGACGAAGGAGTCGGTGAGCCAGAGATGAGCCAGATTACAGTGACACTGCCGGACGGCAGCCGGAAGGATTTCGATTCTGGAGTAACCGTTTTGGACGTGGCCCGGTCCATCGGGTCCCGCCTGGCGCGAGCGGCCCTGGTGGGCAAGGTGGATGGCCAACTGGTGGACTTGACCGCCAGGCTGGACAGTGACGCCTCGGTCACCATCCTGACCGAGCGGGACCCGGAGGCCCTGCAGGTATATCGTCACAGCAGCGCCCACCTGTTGGCGCTGGCGGTCATTGAACTGTTTCCGGGAACCCAGCTGGGTATCGGACCACCCATCGAGAACGGCTTCTACTACGATTTTCAGCGGGATGCTCCTTTTACGGCGGAGGAACTGGAGAGCATCGAGCAGCGGATGTTGGAGCTGGTGAGGGCCGACTACCCCTTTGAACGACAATGGATGGACAAGGCGGAGGGGTTGGAATGGTTCCGGAAGCAGGGAGCCGACCTCAAATGCGAGTTGATCCAGGACAGGGCCGGGGAACGCTTTTCCTGCTACAAGGTCGGAAGCCTCATCGATTTCTGCAGGGGACCTCACATCCCATCCCTGGGCAGGATCAAGGCGTTGAAGCTGTTGTCGGTGGCCGGGGCCTATTGGAAGGGTGACGAGACCAACCAGCAGCTCCAGCGAATCTATGGAACCTCGTTCTACGACAAGAAGCAGCTCGCCCTCTATCTCCATCAACTGGAGGAGGCCAAGAAGCGCGATCACCGCCGCATCGGCAAGGAGTTGGACCTCTTCAGCCTGCAGGAGGAAGCAGGCCCGGGCCTGGTCTTCTGGCACCCCAATGGAGCCTTGATTCGCAACGAGATCGAAGATTTCTGGCGCCAGCAACATCTCAGCGGTGGCTACCAATTCGTGTACACCCCCCATATCGCCAAGAAGGACTTGTGGCGCACCAGCGGGCACGTCGACTTCTATCTACAGAGCATGTATTCGGCGATGGAAGTGGACGAGGTGGACTATCAGCTCAAGCCCATGAACTGCCCGTTCCATATCCTCATCTACAAGAATCAGTTGCGGAGCTATCGCGACCTTCCGTTGCGGTGGGCTGAAACCGGAACCGTGTATCGGTACGAACGTTCGGGTGTGCTGCAGGGTTTGCTGCGGGTGCGGGGATTCACTCAGGACGACGCCCACATCTTTTGCCAGTCAGAGAAGATCGAAGAGGAAATCCTGGGCGTGCTGGACTTCACCCTGTCGCTGCTGCGCAGTTTCGGCTTCAGCGACCTTGAGGTCTTTCTGTCGACGCGGCCCGAGAAGTACGTCGGGTCGGTCGAAGACTGGGACGTCTCCACCGAGGCCCTGCGCAGAGCCGTGGAGGCGCGAGGACTGGAGTACAGCACCGACGAAGGAGGAGGCGCATTTTATGGGCCCAAGATCGACCTGAAGATCAAGGATGCCATCGGTCGTTCCTGGCAGTGCACCACCATTCAGTTCGATTTCAATCTTCCGGAGCGCTTCGATCTCTCCTATGTGGGAGAAGACGGAAAATTGCACCGTCCCTACATGGTTCACCGCGCCCTGCTGGGGTCCATGGAACGGTTCTTCGGGATATTGATTGAACATTACGCCGGCGCGTTTCCACTGTGGCTGGCCCCAGTCCAGGTCGTTGTTCTGCCAATCAGCCAGCGACACGCGGAAGCGGCCTCGACCCTCGAATCCAGGCTGGTTCAAGAGAAGTTTCGGGTCAAGAGCGACCTGCGGAACGAGAAGGTGAACGCCAAGATCCGGAGAGCTCAAGTTGAGAAAGTACCCTTCATGGTTATCTTGGGAGACAGGGAGTTGGAGCAGGGTACACTTTCGGTCAGGAACCGGTTTGACGGCGATCTCGGTTCTTTTTCCTTTGAAAAATTTCTGGATTTGATTCAGGATTTACGGGACAAGAAGGCAGTGCGGCCCTAGCCGGTCCGCATCTGTCGAAAATGGCAAAATCACGGAGGTGGATGTATTCGTCGCAAGCCCACGTTTAGTCGTCAGCGGATCCGCGTCAACATCAATGATCGCATTCGGGCCAGAGAAATTCGGGTGATTGATGTGGACGGCCAGCAACTCGGTGTTATGCCTCCGGCGGATGCACTGAAGGTGGCCAAAGCAAAAGAGCTGGACCTGGTTGAGATTTCCGCCACGGCCAAACCCCCGGTCTGCCGTATCATGAATTACGGCAAGTACCTGTACCAGCTCAAGAAGAAGGCGCACGAGGCCAAGAAGCACCAGAAGATGATCCACGTCAAGGAGGTCAAGTTTCGTCCCAAGACCGACAATCACGACTACGAGTTCAAGAAGAAGAACATCCTTCGCTTCCTGGAAGACGGAGACAAGGTAAAGGCGTCGGTCAATTTTCGGGGTCGGGAAATGGCGCACAAGAGCATTGGACGCCAGTTGATTCTCCGCCTGATCGAGGACGTCGGCGAGCAGGGTTCGGTTGAGGGAAATCCGAAAATGGAAGGCAACCACATGTTCGTCATTTTTGCAGGCAAAAAGTAGGACAGGGGGCCGGCCCAGGCCGGAAGCCCTGCCCGTTGCGGGAGAGGGGAAGTGCCCAAGCTAAAAACTCATCGCGGAGCCAAGAAGCGGTTCAAGCTGACCGCCAGTGGCAAAATCAAGCGGGGTCATTCCCACGCCCGCCACATCTTGACCAAGAAGACAACCAAGCGAAAACGCAAGCTCGACCAGTCGGACCTGGTGAGCCGCAGCGATCTGTCAAAGGTCAAAAAAATGTTGCCCTACGCCTCCTGATAGGGGGTTGGGCAAGCCCGTCCACCGGGCACTAGCGTATTGATGGGACGGAGGTGAAGCAATCGTGGCAAGAGTCACGCGAGGCGCCGGACGGAGAAACCGAAGGCGTAAGCTCCTCAAGGCCTCTTCGGGATTTCGAGGCACCAAGAGCAAGCTTTTTCATTCCGCCAGGGAATCGGTCGATCGGGCGTTGAGATTTGCCGCCCGCGACAGGCGGGTGCGCAAAAGAGATTTCAGGGCCTTGTGGATCGTGCGCATTTCGGCGGCGGCCAGGCTCAACGGGCTTTCCTACAGCAGGCTGATACACGGCTTGAAGCAGTCGGGCATTGAGCTGGACCGCAAGGTTCTGGCCGACTTGGCGGTGAACGATCCGGCCATGTTTGCCAAGTTGGCCGAGACCGCCAAACAGGCGGCAGCCGCATAGGACGGGCTCGGCGGCTGCGATTGGCCCGGAACTGGACCGGCATCCGGTTGCCGGTCGCGGTTCCGAACGTCCTGGCGGGGCTTTCGGTGTTGGAATAAAGCGATAGGGGTGGGTGTAGCGACAGGGGGGCTTCAGGCCCCTTTTTTTCTGGTTTCACGCCGATAGTCGGCTTGGGAGCCCGGGATGTTGGAGAAGCTGGCCGCGTTGAAACAGTCCTTCGATGCCGATTTGGCGGAAGCCAGATCCGGGCAACAGCTTTCATTGCTGCGAGATCGATACCTGGGCCGCAAGGGAGGGCAGTTGACTCTGCTGATGAAGGGACTCAAGTCTCTTGCCGTGGCCGATCGAAAAGAGGTCGGGCGCAGCCTGAACCAGTTCAAGGCCAGGATCGAGACCGCCATGGAGACCGCCAGACAAAGGATCGAGTCGGAGTCGATCCGGCAGGAGACGGCCAGGGTCACCCTCGACCTGACACTCCCGGGCAAGCGGCGCGGGCTCGGCCACCTGCACCCACTGACCCGTGTGCGGCGCGACATCGAGGAAATCTTTTGTTCCATCGGCTATTCGGTTGCGGACGGACCGGAAATAGAGACCACCTATTACAACTTCGAGGCTTTGAATATTCCCGAGGATCATCCCGCCAGAGACGAGGGAGACACCTTCTACGTTTCGGAAAGCCTGTTGTTGAGGACCCACACCTCGCCCGTGCAGATTCGGACTATGGAACGGCTGAATCCACCGCTCCGCATCATCTGTCCGGGTACTGTCTATCGAAGGGACACTCCCGATGCCACCCATTCCCCTGTCTTTCAGCAGGTTGAGGGTCTGGCCGTGGATGAGCACCTCACCTTCCGGGATTTCAAGGGGACGATGGAGTATTTTCTGAAGGCCTTCTTCAGTGATGGAACCCGGGTCCGCTTTCGTCCCAGTTACTTCGGCTTTACCGAGCCCAGCGCCGAGGTGGATATCTCCTGCACGTTCTGTTCGGGCGGCAGGTGCCGCGTCTGCAAGCAAACCGGTTGGATCGAGGTATTGGGAGCAGGTATGGTGGATCCCGAAGTGTTCCGCCACGTGGGTATCGACTCTGAACGCTATACCGGATTTGCCTTCGGCGTCGGCATTGAGCGCTTTGCCATGATCAAGTATGGGGTCGAAAACATTCAGCACTTCTATCAGAATGATTTGCGGTTTCTACGGCAGTTCTAGTTATTGGCTCGTGTGTAAAACCTGAACGATGATCGTTAGCTATCGCTGGCTTGGAGAAATGGTGGATTTCGACGCCGGACCCGATCGGCTGGCGGCGGATTTGACCAATTGCGGCGTGGTGGCCGAGGTCATCGAATCCGGATCCTCGGACACTCTCCTGGAGCTCGAGCTGACCACCAATCGACCGGATTGTCTGGGTCACCGGGGCGTCGCCAGAGAGATTGCCACTCTCTATGGCAAGACCCTTCGGACAAGGCAGGTCGAGTTGTCCGAATGCCGGCCGTCGACCTCCAGTCAGGCCTCGGTCGAGATCGAATCGCCCCGACAGTGTCGCCGCTACTCGGCGCGGTTGATTCGGGGGGTTCGGGTCGGGCCCTCTCCGGATTGGCTGTGCCAAAGGCTGGATTCCCTGGATATTCGTCCCATCAACAACATAGTCGATGCCACCAACTACGTGCTGATGGAGTGTGGCCATCCGACCCATGCCTTCGATCTGTCCAGGATTGACGCCGCGCGAATCGTGGTGCGAGAGGCGCGCAACGGCGAGCGCCTGGTGACTCTCGACGGGGTTGAGCACCGTTTGAGGGAGGGGATGCTGCTCATTGCCGACCCGGTAAAGCCTCTGGCCCTGGCCGGAGTCATGGGAGGACTGGTTAGCGAAATCGGCTCTGGCACCAGAGATGTATTGGTGGAAAGCGCCTGGTTCGATCCCGTTTCGGTTCGAAAGACCTCCAAGGCCCTGGGAATCCATACGGAGGCCTCTCATCGGTTCGAACGGGGAGCAGACCTGGAAGCGACCCTGCCCGCCGCCAACCGAGCCGCCCAACTGATTCAGGAACTGGCCGGCGGAGAAGTCCTGCAGGGACCCATCGACAACTATCCCGGCGTCTTGCAGAGGCCTCCGGTGCTGCTTCGCCGGTCGCGCCTGGCCAGACTCCTGGGTCTGGAAATTGACGGCGACGAGGTTGAGAGGATCCTCAACTCCCTGCAGTTCAGGATTCTCGACAGTGGGCCCGAAGGCTGGAGGGTTCACCTCCCGACCTCCAGGCTGGATGTGGACCGGGAGATCGACCTGGTCGAGGAGATTGCTCGTCACCACGGTTACGGAAACCTGCCCTCCACGCTGCCGGCCTGGCAGGGCGGCGCCCAGCGCCGCCAGGATCACCGAGTCGAAAAGACCGTGACCGAGCGCTTGTTGCACCTGGGATATTCTCAAACACTGACCTATCCCCTGGTGGATGCGAGGGAGGATCTCAAATTCGGCGCCAAGCCGGCGATTTCGGTGTTGAATCCAATTTCCTCCGAGACGGGAGTCATGAGAACCTCGCTCTTGCCGGGGCTCTTGGCTTCGCTGTCGTGGAATTACAATCGCGGTATTCGAAGCCTCAAGGTCTTTGAGATAGGAAAAGTCTACGGTTGGGTTCAGCCGCAACAGTCTGGAGAGCAATCCAGGGTGGGGCTGCTGGTGACAGGCAACCTGGAGGAAAAAACGGTTCACGGCGCCGCCAAGGCTTACTCGCTCTTTGACCTCAAGGGGGATATCGAGACTCTGTTGGAGCCGTCGACACCTGGCAAGGAGGATGTTCGGTTTGAAGCTTGCGACAAGTTGGATTCCCACTGGAGTTCGGTTGCTGCCGGACAAATCCGGCTCGGGGATGCGGAGCTGGGCAGTTTCGGTAAACTGGATCCCGGCATTTGTTCGGACCACAAGATTGGACAGCCGGTGTTTGCGGCTGAAATCGAGTTGAACCAACTCCATCCACTGTGGCGTTCCGAACCCAGAGCCAAGCGAATTCCGCGTTTCCCTGCCATTCAGAGGGACCTCTCCATTGTGGTGGATGGTGACGTTAGCTATGGGGACATTGAATCGGCTATTCGGGGCACTCGAATCCGGGAGCTCCATTCGATATTTCCGTTTGACCTGTATCGGGGAGGTCGATTGCCGCACGGCAAGAAGGGAATATCGATCCGACTCGTTTACCAGAGGCTGGATCGAACGCTGGTGGAGGAAGATGCCAATCGATTCGACCAAGCGGTGTTGGCCAGCCTGAGAGACAGGTTCGGTGCACAGCTAAGGGGATGACGTTGGGAGACGGATTGGAAAAATTTGCTGACCTCGAGAGCCGGGTTTATCGAATGGCGGAGTTGTTCAAGGCCACCAGGGCTCAAAAGGAAGCCCTGGAAGCAGAAGTCCGGAGACTCAAATCGGAAATGGAGCAGTTTGCCTCGGAGAATGATCGGCTGAAGTCCGAGGTCTCGGAATTTGGAAAGGACCGGGAGATGATCAGGGAGAAAGTCGAGCGGATCCTGGGCAGTTTGGACGGATGGGAAATTTGAATGGTCGACCTTTGGAGTGCGGACGATGCAAAGCGAAAATGAGGTCAGGCGGGTTGAGATCTGCGATCGGGTTTACGCTGTCACCGGGGCCATCGACGGAGACTACCTGGAGCGGCTTTCGGCTTATGTCGACGGAAAAATGCGAGAAATCCAGGAGTCCAGTCGAACCGTCGATACCGTCAAGGTAGCCGTGATGGCGGCGCTGAATATTGCCGATGAGCTGTTTCAGCAACGGGATCAGGCCGAGCGGTCAGACGCCGCTCTCGCCGACAAGAGCAGCCGCTGCTCCGATATGCTGGACGCGTTCCTTCCCGAATGAGAAATGGACCGCCGGGAAGATAGGCCATACTCCGCCGAGAGGTCGGATGATAGTCAGATGATCGACGGGGCCCGACGTTGTGTGCGGATCATACACTGTGAAACAGGCGTGCTTCAGACAAGCCCCCTGTCCTTCCGCGCGGATCATACGAGAGTGAAACAGGGGCCTGTTACGAACCTGGGAGACTGGGGCCCTCCACCGGCTCGATTGGGGGCTGGATCTCCTATCCGGCGATCTCGCTGGTTCCGTCCCCCCCACCGGTTCGACTGCGGGCGGAGCCCTTGTCTCACCGACTCCCCCTCAAGGGGGGAGTGATTCTTCAGGCCAGCACAAGGCTTCCAGTAGAACTCTATCACTCCCCCCTTGAGGGGGAGTCGCAGAAGCCGAGCCGCAGGCGAAGGCTGATGCGGTGGGGGGCAAGGCTCGACTCCGGACCGTGCGACGGCGCGGCTGATACAGGGCGAAACAGCGGTACTTCAGACAAGATGCGTAACGTGTCGATCAAATAACTCTCCACTCTCCACTAGCCACTATTCACTTTTTGCCTAACCCGCCGCCGTCCCACACGACGGGGCGGCCCATGAGGGGTGAGACAGGGTGTTCCAGGTAAGGGGCTTGACCTGGAGAATCGGCTTTCACTAGAATCCTTCCACCCTGCAATGTACGTGTAGGCATGTATTATTTGAACCAACACCTATTTGAAGGGAGCCTGACCTTTGTACGGTGTGTAAGCTTCACCATGTGAAGCTTCCTAATGTTCAAGGAGTGGCGCCCACCTGGTCTCCAGGTCCAAATAAGGTGTCTCACGGCAGAGCGGGGTTTTTCTTTGCCCGCCGGCCGCAGCCCGCCCTTCAATTGTAATCTCCAAGTCTGTCGTCTATGATGGCTTGAGGCCATCAACCTCCTGAAGCACTTGGCCGTTATAAGGGTTTCCCAGCCATCCCCGCCAAGCCGCTGATTGGATCACATTCCGCCGGGGGGATATGCCCGTCAAGAATCTGCGGATCCTGTTTATTGGCGACGTCTTCGGAAGACCGGGACGAGAAGCCGTTCGAGGCCATCTTCCCCAGATTCTGGAGGAAAGACGGATCGACCTGTGCGTGGCCAACGTCGAAAACTCGGCCGCAGGACGCGGGATTACTCCGCCATTGGCCCACCAGTTTCTCGAAATGGGGGTAGAGGTGTTGACCTCCGGAAATCACGTGTGGGACCGGAAAGAGATCCTGGATTACCTGGACCAGGAGCCTAGGCTGCTGCGTCCGGCCAACTATCCGCCGACAACTCCGGGCCATGGCCTCTTTGTGGGTGAAACCCGGAGCCACGTCCCCTTTGCAGTGATCAATCTGCAGGGTCGGCTGTTCATGCCCCTCACCGATTGCCCGTTCCGTGTGGGCGAACAGCTTATCGACAGACTCTCGCCGGACGTCAAGGTAGTCCTGGTGGATTTCCACGCCGAAGCCACCGCGGAGAAGCAGGCGATGGGCTGGTATCTGGACGGCAAGGTTTCGGCCGTGTTGGGGACCCATACACATGTGGCCACCGCCGACGAGCGCACGCTCCCGAAGGGGACCGCCTACATGACCGATGTCGGCATGACCGGTGCCCACGACTCGGTCATCGGTGTCGAGACCGACATCATTCGATCCAAGTTCATCGACCAGTTGCCGGCACGCTTTGGGCCGGCCAAGCAGAACGTCAGGATCAATGCGGTTGCGGTCGATATCGATCCGGAGACCGGCCGGGCTCAGGGAATCGAGAGACTTTCGGTAAGGGCGGAGTCCCCTTAAACAAACGCCGGCGCCTTGTGGCTGGAAGCCGGTTCAAAGTCGAGCATGGGCAGATTTTTTATTCACATCGATGCACAGGATGCACAGGATTTTTCGTACCTGAAACAACTGAGAGTTATCCAAGAAGGCCAAAAAGAAATTCACGAAGGAACACGAAGGACGACGAAGGGCCACCACGGGGTTGGTGAAGCCTCGCCAGGAGTTTTGTGGAATGTTTGATCAACTGACCGAGCGCCTTCAGAGAGTGTTCAAGACTCTTCGGGGTGAAGGCAAGCTCTCTGAGGCTCACGTCACCAGCGCCTTGCGAGAGATCCGACTGGCTCTCCTGGAAGCGGATGTAAACTTTCGGGTGGTCAAGCAGTTCGTAGAGGCAATCAGAGGGAGGGCCACCGGTCAGGAGGTTTTGCAGTCGCTGACCCCGACCCAGCAGGTTATCAAGATAGTCAGGGACGAGTTGGTGGAGCTACTGGGAGGAAATTCCTCCGCCCTTTCCTTTGCCGGCAAGCCGCCGTCCGTTTACTTGATGGTGGGCCTGCAAGGTTCGGGGAAGACGACCTCTGCCGGAAAACTGGCCCGGTGGCTGGACCGCAACGGTCACCGGCCCCTTTTGCTTTCCATAGACGTGTACAGGCCGGCGGCCAGGGAGCAGCTTTCCGTGATTGCCCGGGACCTCGATCTTCCCTGTTACCGGGGAGAGGGCATCGATGACCCGCTACAGCTCTGCCGCTCGGCGCTTGTGGAGGCCGGGACCAGCGGCTGCGATGTTCTCCTGATCGATACCGCGGGCCGACTCCATATCGATGATGCTCTCATGCGCGAGCTGCAGGAGGTCAGGGATCTGGTGGTCCCCACCGAAACCTTGTTGGTGGCTGACGCCATGACCGGTCAAGACGCCGTCAAGAGCGCCCGGGAGTTTCACCAGCGCTTGACGCTAAGCGGCGTCATCCTGACCAAGATGGACGGCGACGCCAGGGGCGGGGCGGCACTGTCCATACGGTCGGTGACAGGACAGCCCGTCAAGTTTGTGGGCGTGGGCGAGAAGTACGATGCCCTGGAGCTCTTTCATCCGGATCGGATGGCTTCCCGGATTCTGGGCATGGGGGATGTGCTGTCCCTGATCGAGAAGGCAGAGGAGACCATCGATCGTGAAAAGGCCTTGGAGCTTGAGAGAAAGGTCCGAAGCGATTCCTTTACCCTGGAAGACTTCCGGGATCAGATGAGACAGATGCGACGGCTGGGGTCGATGGAGGAGATTCTTTCCATGCTTCCTCAAGTGGGCGCGTTCAAGGAACTGAACAAGGTCAAGGTGGACGAAAAGGAACTGCTGCACATTGAAGCCATCATCAATTCCATGACCCCCAGGGAGCGAACCCACCATCAGATTATTAATGGAAGCCGGCGCAAACGCATCGCTCGCGGCAGCGGCACTTCGGTCCAGAAGGTCAACCAGTTGCTCAAGCGTTACGTGCAGGCGCGCAAAATGATGAAGCAGATGAGCAGCGGCAAGATCGGCAGGCGTCTGAGACGGTTGAAGCTGTCGGGGTTGGGCTAGTCAATGACCACTCGAGTTGGTCTTGTCGGCCTTGGCGGGCCAACCGCCGGAACCTACCTGGAGTGCCTCAGGCGTATGCCCGAGGTACAGCTTGCGGCGGTGGTGGCACCTGGGTCCTGTCTGAAGATGGATCGGGGCGGAGGGCTACAAGGGGTCGCCACTTTCCCCCACCATCGAATCCTGCTGGAGCAGTTTCCCGCCGAAGGGATGGTCGTCTGTGTTTCCGGCGACCGCCGGAAGGAAACCGTGGTGGACTGCGTCCGCGCCGGCAAACCGATTCTCTGCGAAAACCCGATCTGCGAAACATTGGTGGAAGCCCGTGAAACGTGGGCCATTTCCCAGGCTCACGACGTGCTGTTCGGGGTTTGCTTTCCGGTTCGATTCAGCTCGGCTTGCAGACAGGTTCGGAAACGGGTCCTGCAGGGAAACCTGGGGAATCCCTTGACTGTCACGGTCCGCAGGCCGGAAGGGATTTCCGGGGGCTCATCGGGAGACGCTTCCGGGGGGGATGGCGGCCTCGGGCCAAATCCGGGAACCGCCCTGGTCGATACACTGCGCTGGCTGTTGGGTGGAGAATTCACCCTGATAACGCTGATAGGCTCCGAGGAGGGAGCCGGCCAACCTTCAGGATGGCTGCGCTTGGAGATGAACCATGGGACTGTGGTCATCCTGGAAAGCAGCCTGATAGACTCGCTGGAAGCAGTCAAGATGGCGGGGGCGGCGTGTCTTGAGATCTGCGGTCCTCAGGGGCGCCTGGATCTGGAGTTTTTCGCGGGTGCGGATTCCGGCGGGTTGGAACCGGGTTGCGACAGATCCAGGGGATCGCCCATAGGGCGGATGCTGGCCAATTTCGTGGAAGCGGTCCGTGGCCGGGCGCGGGTTGCGGCCGGGGGAATGGACGGATTACGAGCCATCGAGGTTGTGGAAGCCGCCCGGCGCGCCTGGAAATATCGGACGGCCGTGGTTCTCTGAGTCGGTTGAGGGAGGTGTGTCATGCAATCAAGTCGGAACAATCCTGCTCTGGGTGGCGGTGACTACGCCTTGGGCATGGTCACCTGGAACCTGGGAAAAGACTGGGATCTGCCGACCCTGATCGAGGCCTGCGAGGAGACAGGCTTCCGTTCGGTCGAACTGCGCACAACCCACCAGCATGGAGTGGAACCCCATCTGAGCAGGGAAGAGCGCGTTGCCGTCGCGAGCCGCTTCGGCTTCTCTCCAATTCGCCTGCTGAGCCTGGGGACTGCTTGCGAATTCCACTCCACCGACAGGAGCGTAGTCGGCAGAAATGTAGAAGAGACCAAGCAGTTTGTGGAACTGGCTCACGATGTGGGAGCCCTCGGAGTGAAGGTGCGCCCCAATGGGATTCCCGACGAGGTTCCGGAGAGTCAAACCCTGAGCCAGATTGCGGAGGCCTTGCGGGAGTGCGGCAAACACGCTCAGGGCTACGGCGTGGAAATCTGGCTGGAAGTCCACGGGCCCAAGTCAAACAGTCCGGCTCGGGTGCGGAGGATCATGGAGTTGGCCGATCATCCCATGGTGGGGGTCTGCTGGAACTCGAACCCCGAAGACGTCAGGGAGGGTTCGGTGGCCGGGAGCTTCGAACTGTTGAAGCCCTGGTTGAGGAATGTTCACATCAGGGAGCTTTGGAGGAAGGACTACCCCTGGCGAGAACTGTTCGACCTGCTCACGCAGTCGGGTTACCGCCGGTATACGCTGGCCGAGATTCCAGCCAGCTCCGACGCGGTTCGACTGATGCGCTACTACGAAGCGCTCTGGAACGAGCTCAAGGGGTAGGGGCGTTTCGCGATTGCTGCGTTTCCGGGTCAAGCCCTGATGTTGACCCAGACGTGTACGTGGGGACTGCCGCGGAAGTACCAGACCATGTTCTTGCTCTGTAGCTGCCAATTGTCCCAGATGCCGTCGTTCCCGATATCGCCGCTGCGGTAGAACGACAGGCTCAGTCCATCCAGCTTGCCCTCCTTCTTGATGTAGCGCATGGCTTCCTCGGCATCTCGCCGGCGAAAGGGCAACAGCAGGTCGGCCAGCACCTCCTCTACCAACTCCACCTGGTCGCGGCTCATTTCCGAGACGGGCAGGCCGGCCAACTCCTCATCCAGTCTCACGGTTCGAGTCTGCTGTTCCTTGCGGGGATCGGCAAGCAGTGCCATTTGGCGCTGCCTGCCGTCCAGGGCCTGGAATACGCGGTTGGCTGACTTGGCCTGGTACCAGTAGACGTTTCCGGGATGGTCCGGAGCCTCGTAGAAGTCACGGGCCGCATGACCATAGAAGATGGGTCCACCGAAGGCGGCTCCTTCCACCGAATCTCCGTCGCAGCGCATGGTGCAGTGGCGTCCGGTTAGAACGAACTCGAACTTTCCGGTTGCCGGTCGTCCGAAGATGGCGATGGAGTAGTTGCCCAGGCTTCCCCCGTCCTCCTTCATGTGTTCCATGACCTTGTCCACGTAGTCCGGATTGTGAACCCCTTGAAAGATCTCCCTGATCATGGCCTGCTGGTCAGCCGTGTAGAACCGGTTGATCTTGTGAGGCGTGATCGCCCAGTTGTTGTCCACCTTGGAACGAAGGGGATGATCGAAGGGGAACGTCATGACTCTTCGTTGTTCCTCCGACAGGCTCTTGTAGAGCGTGGCCACCAGAGTCTCCGAATGGGGAGGGACTCTGGTAGCGGCCGCTGACAGCGCCGCGTCGGGAAGGGTTGCCCGGGCTGCCAGTCCCACTCCTCCCAGAACGGCCGCCTTCAGAAAAGTTCGACGCTCTCCTATCGAGAACCCGGATGATACCTGCCTGGTTTGATTCCCCATGACTCCTCCTTGCGCCTGAAGCCGTTATGAAATGCCAAACGATGGTGGTTTGAACGTATTATACACCCGGCTTCAGGGATTTGGTGGGGTAAGCGGGCGGGGAGGAATGCCCTTGGGGTGGGTTGATGGTGCCCAGGGACGGAATTGAACCGCCGACGCCAGCCTTTTCAGGGCTGCGCTCTACCGACTGAGCTACCTGGGCATCCCGCGGCTTTGGCGCCGGCGCAGCTTGGGCCAAAGCCTGGGAAGTATAGTGAAAGTCCCTCGCCATTTCAAGCACCTTGGGGAACCCCTATGGACGCTATATCGGCCGTTCGCGCGATGACTTTCGATGTCTTCGGCACCGTCGTCGATTGGCGGACCAGCATCATCCGTGAGGGTGAGGCTGTCGGGTGCGAGAAGGGCATTGAGGCGGACTGGGCGGCTTTTGCCGATGAATGGCGGGCCGGCTACGGTCCCGCCATGGGGCGGGTGCGCCGCGGCGAGCTGGGGTGGACCAGGATCGACGACCTGCACCGGATGATCCTCGACGGGCTGGTGCCCAAGTACGGGCTCGGGAGTCTCACCGAGGATGAGCTCGACCACTTGAACCGGGCCTGGCACCGGCTGACGCCCTGGCCGGACACGGTCGAAGGGCTGACCCGGCTGCGAAGGCGATATGTGCTGGCGTCACTCTCGAACGGAAACGTGGCTCTCCTCGTCAACATGGCGAAGAACGCCGGGATTCCGTGGGATGCCGTGCTTTCGGCGGAACTGGCACGCCACTACAAGCCCGACCCCGCGGTCTATCTGACGGCAGCCCGGATACTGGGCCTCGCTCCAGAGCAGGTGATGATGGTCGCGGCCCACAAAGTCGACCTTCGGGCGTCGACGCGCCTCGGCTTCAAAACGGCCTATGTGCCGAGACCGACGGAGTTCGGGCCGAACATGGAGCGGGATCTGGCGCCTGATCCGGACTTCGACCTGGTGGCCACCGACTTCAACGACATGGCGAACCAGCTCGGGGTCTGATGCACGCGTTGGAACGGACCAATGGAGGCGTGGCGGACCGACGTCGTCAGTCGTCGTTCCTGCTCTCGATCCAGGCGCGCACTTCGTCGAGCGCGTCGGCAAGCGCCCTGCGCCTGCGCCTCAAGGCGCTGCGAGTCCGGAGCGGCATGTTGCGCAGCGCGAAGAAGGCACGCACGGTGCGCCAGACGGCGGATTCCCGCTCGAATGCCAGTGTGCCCAGGACGGCCAAAGCCACTAGTGCGAGTCCGATCGCCAAGCCGGTCCCCGTGCCGGTTCGAGTGCCCGCAGAGGTAGCTATCGCAGCAATCCAGAATCCGTGGATCAGGCCGCCGCCGACGATCTGACGTAGCGTACGCTTTTGGAGGTTGAGCGCTCCCCTTCCGATCCGGTCGGTGAGCCAGTACGGAATGGCGAAAACGATGGCGGTTGCGATCGCCATCGGGCCGAGCAGCAGAGCAAGGAGCCCTTCCCGCAGTGTAAAGCGGATGACCTCGCCGGTTGGGATGCGCTGGTCGAGATCGCGTTCGCGGAGCCGGAACCGAGCCAGACTCGTTCGAAATTCCTCCACCTGCGCCATGATTTCGGCCAGCCGCGCCGGGTCCCTCTGGCGCAGTTCCGCCATCCCCGCGGCAATCAGGCGGCGGCGGCCCAACCGCTCCCGCCCGTCCCGAGACGCCCCGCGGGCGGCGGCGTAGAGGCGATCGATACGCTCGACCATTGGCAGGTCGTGCCGCGGCTCCGCCTCGACCATCAAGTGCTTGAGGCGGTGCTCGATCCGGGTTGTGAGAGCCCGTATGGCGGTTGCTTCGTCCTCGGTAAATACTGCAGCGAGGTCCGCGTAGTCCACCGTGCGCCCGAAGACGGCTGTCACCCGGGAACGGAAGCGGGCCAGGGCGTCGAAGTTGAGCCCGACCGGCACGATGCTCACCGCATGCCCTTCGGCGCAACTGTTGAGGGCCATGCGGGCGGCGCCGGTTCGCAGCGGCTCGAGTCGGCCGCGGGCGTGACTGGTGCCTTCCGGGAAGAGGCAGATGGCCTCGCCGGCCGCGAGCGACGCCGCTACCGCGGAAAACATCTCCACGTTGCGGGAGGTGTCCACGCCGGGGTCCTTTTTGCGGTACACGGGAATCGCTCCCGAGCGGCGGATCAGCGGGCTGAGCGGGTGCCGCTCGAAGAGCGTGGACTTGGCGAGGAACCGGATGCGGCGTCCGGCCGTGGTCTGAATGACGGCCGGGTCGATGAGCGTGTTGGGGTGGTTGGCAACCAGCAGCAGCGCTCCGGTCGGCAGCGGCCCGCCGATGTGCTCGACCCTGTAGTAGGCGAATACGACGAGGCGACCGAACCCCCACACCCATGATCGCGGAGACGTCGTTCCGGCGGGCGCGGTCGGAGCAGCCGTCATGGTTTCTCAGTCGCGTCTGGCGGCGAAGCGGAGGCGGACGTAATCGGCCGACCAGCCGCCTTCCGCTGTGCTCAGGACCGGCTCGAGACGCTGCCGCATCTCGTTCAGTACGGCCCGCCGGTCACCCTTCGGGACACCGGCCAGGTATGGCTGGGCGAACGTCTGCAGCCAGTCGGTCAGGTCCGACGGCAGCAGCGTCGGACGCGGGAAGAGACGGATGGAGTCGACGTTGAAACCGTTTGCCTCGAGCCGGTCACGGTACTCCTCCGCGGTCGGGAAATACCACGGATTCAAGGCTTCTGCGTCGATCCCGCGCCTGGCCAGGACCTCGCCGAAAGCGGCGCGTATCGAGGCAACGCAGCCGTGGCCGCCGAACTCGGCCACCAGGCGTCCACCGGGTGCCAGCGCGTAGCGGATGGCGGCCAGGGCCGCATCCGGATCCCGAATCCAGTGCAGGACGGCGTTGCTGAATACGGCATCGAACTCTGCGTCGAAGGCGAGCGCGGTGGCGTCCGCGACCCGGGCGTCGATCCCGCGCTGGCGGGCCGCGCGCACCTGCCCCGGGCTGCTGTCGACCGCCACTACGCGGCAGCCGGCCTCGACCAGCTTCTTCGTCAGGGCTCCGTCGCCGCAACCGACGTCGAGCACTCGTTCGCCCGGCCGTGGATCGAGCAGCTCAACCACCGGCGCCCCCAGGTCGGAGACGAACCGCGCATGGGTGGCGTACCGATCGGCATCCCAGACTTGCATCGGATGATTGTTCTTACCGCTGGTCTCCCGACACCGTGGATCGGGTCCCCGGCATCTGAAGCATCCTGGGAGACCGATGGCGTTGGGAACGAGGTGCGGGTTCCGGCGGCGCCGCCGGAACCCGTCATTGGAGGATCAGGGGAAACAAGCCCGGATTACAACTTCCGTTCGGCAGAAAGGCCCTTGTCCTTGGGGACGCTCAAGTAACCGATGATGCGATTCCTTCGGACCTCGTTGACGACCAGCTCGTAGCGCAACTTGGTGGGGCCCACCAGAAATTGCACCGGCTCGTTGATGGTGCGCCGCTTCTTCTCCAGGGTGTTGTCGTCTACCACGATACGGACATTGTAGCGTTGCCTTCTGCGATTGGTCTTGGTCACCCCGATACGAATATCTCCGACCAAGGCGAAACCCTTTTTCTTCTGAATGTCGAACTCGTAGAAGTTCCGCTCGCCCTTGAGACGCAATTGCTTGAGCTCATCCTTGTTCCTGGCGATCTGCTGGGTCAAGGTGGCCCGAACGTCAACGATCTCGCGGCGGGCCCCCTCCAATGCCTTGCGTGTGGCCTCCACGTCGGTTTTGACCTTGGTAACGTCGGCATTGACGGCTCCAAAGCGACTGTCGGCGGTACTCTTGAGCTCGGAAAGCTGCCGGGAATCGGCTTTTCGGGCAATTTCCGTGTTGAGCTGCTGGACCGACCGCTCCTGTTCCTCCCTGAGCCGGCGGGCCGCGGCCCGGGCCCGGTTCAATTCCTTCTGGGTCACGCCCAGCCGTTCCTGCACGACCGTGAAGTCGGCCGTCAAGGCGCCCAGACTCTGTTCGAATTTCTGGTCCTGCTCTTCCTGCTCGTCAACCGCCTCCATCATCTCATCTTCCAGGGCGGCCACCTGGTCCTGGGATTCGAGGATCTGATCCTTGTTGCCCAGAACCTGGTAGATCAGAAAGATCTGCAATCCCAGCAGAATGATGAAGCCGAACAATCCCCAGCGAGGCGTGGACCGACCCGACATGCCGGTCATGGCCGGCTGCTTCGGCTTGGGTTGGTCGAGGGGCTTGCCGTCCGTAAAACTGTTCATGGTTGTTCTCTCCTTTCTCACTCAAACCTGCTGGAGATCGGCTGACTATCCTTGCGCTTTTTAAACCGGTAGCTTAGCAATGTTCAGCCTGAATTCCCATGAAAAGATGGCGTCATCCGCCGGCGAGTTGCTTCATGGTTGGGACCGATTGTCCTTCAAGGAAGGCGACTTGATGAAATCGGACTTCTATTCCTAAAATGTCGGCGGTTCAGGGAGCTGTTTCTGATGAAAGCCCTCATGTTCGCAGCCGGTACGGCCGGTGCCTTGCTACTCGTATCCGGTCAGTCGTCCTTGCCCCCGAGTCAAGGGACGTTCCAGCAACGGACCCTCACTCTCGGCCGGGACGCCTACCGCTATCAGGTTTTCCTTCCGGCCGGATGGCACCCGCGGAAAAGTTGGCCCGTGGTGCTTTTTCTCCACGGCAACGGCGAGCGGGGAGATGACGGTTGGCGCCAGACAGTGGTCGGTATCGGCCCCGCCATTCGGCGGAATCCCGAGAGGGTTCCAGCGATCGTTGTTCTACCGCAATGCCGCCGGGGAATGTGGTGGACCCACATCCGGATGGAGAGGTTGGCGCTGGCAGCTTTGGAGGCGTCGGTTCGGGACTTTGGCGGTGATCCCACCAGAATATTCCTGACCGGAATTTCCATGGGAGGGTACGGCACCTGGAGTCTGGCGGCCAAGCATCCGGGAACGTTCGCCGCGCTGGCTCCGATCTGCGGCGGCGTGGTGCCTCCCCCGGGAGTCAAGGTCCCTGAGGATCATCCGCCGGTGAAATTCTCTCCCGATCCCTACCGCAGCATGGCCGTCAGAATCGCCCCCACTCCGGTCTGGATATTTCATGGAACCGATGACCCGAGGGTGCCGGTCTCGGAATCCAGGAGAATGGCCGGGGCGATACGGGCATTGGGGAAGCCGGTGCGCTTCAGCGAATATGCGGGAGTCGGCCACGATTCCTGGGAGCGAGCCTACGCCGAACCCGATTTTTTCTCCTGGCTCCTGTCGCACCGGTCGGTCGGGCCGTAGCCGGCATTTCCCATTGAGGGGGTAGTTCGTCAATGCGGACTACCTGCGCCACCGCGTGCCCAGGCCGGGCGGAAGCCATGGCAAGGCCTGAACCTGACAGCCGCGTGGTCCGTTTGCCTTCATCCCGATCCTTTCCCTATAATGGCCCCGTTTATTCAGGACCGGAATGGTGCAATTGGCCCTCCAGGAGTCGTTCCACCCCCTTCGGTTGGCACCAGGACGCAGATGGCTCAGACACTGGCGGAAAAGATATTCTCCAACCACTGTGGTAGAGCAGTGCGAGCCGGGGATTTCATCCTGGCGGACCTGGACCTGGTTATGGCCCATGACACCACCTGCGCCTGGGCCCTGGAGCCCTTTTACCAGATCGCCGAGCGGGTTTTCGATCCTAAAAAGATCTTCATCCCCTTTGACCACGCCTTTCCGAGCCCCAGCGTGGCCATGTCCAAGTTACAGAGCCAGATCAGAAAGTTTGCCGATGAGCAGGGTATTCCGGTGGTCTATGACGGGGTGTGCCACCAGGTCATGTCGGAGCGCCTGATCAATCCGGGCAACCTCATCCTGGGCGCAGACTCCCACAGCCCCACCGGCGGCGGGCTGGGGGCCCTCACCATCGGCGTGGGTTCTACTGACGCCGCCATCGCCATGGCCACGGGCAAGAGCTGGTTTCGGGTTCCCCAGACGATCCGGGTCACTGTCAATGGTGAACTGCCAAGGGGTTGCTATTCCAAGGACGTGGTGCTGGCGGTGGCCAAGGAGATGGGGCCTGACGGGGCCAACTATCGGGTTATCGAATACGCGGGACCCACGGTGGAAGGCTTCAACGTCCCGGCCCGGTTGACGCTGACCAATATGAGCGCCGAAATGGGGGCCAAGGCAGCCGTGGTTGCCCCCGACGACCAGACCCGGGCCTATCTTGAGGAAAATGATCGACTGGTGGCCTTCGAACCTCTGCGCAGTGATCCCGGGGCTTCCTTCGAACGGGAGCTTCGCTTCGATGTTTCGGACCTGAAACCGATGATTGCGCGCCCCCCGGATATCGACAACGATGTGCCGGTGGAACAGGTCGAAAGCGAGAAGGTTGCGGTGGATCAGGTTTTTATCGGATCCTGTACCAATTGCCGCATCGAGGACCTGGAGGTCGTTCACCGAATGTGGAAGGGGAAGCGGGTGAAAGAGGGATTGCGAGCGATTGTTACCCCTGCCTCGCGCCGGGTCTACCTGCAGGCGCTCCAGCGAGGGTACGTTGAAGAGTTCGTCAACTTCGGGGCGGTGGTCTCCAGTCCCGGTTGCGGGCCCTGCCTGGGCCGGTCGGGTGGCGTGCTCTACGACAACGAGGTGTGCGTTTCCACCAGCAACCGCAACTTCGAGGGACGAATGGGCAGCCCCACGGCCAAGATTTTCCTGGCCAGTCCCGCGACCGCCGCGGCGACGGCCCTGACGGGCATCATTACCGACCCAAGAAGGTACGTTGCCTGAACTGGGATTGCGATTCGATGAATTGGAAATTCGGGGACAACATCAATACGGACCTGATTACTCCCGGCCGTTACAACATCACAACCGACCCCAAGGAGTTGGCCAAGGCCTGCTTTATCGAGTATCGTCCGGAATTCCGACAGCAAGTTCAACCAGGCGACTACGTGGTGGCCGGTCACAACTTCGGCTGCGGCAGCTCGCGCGAGACGGCGGCGGTGGCGCTCAAGCACTCCCACCTGCGAGCCGTCATCGCCAAGTCCTTCGCCCGAATCTTCTTTCGCAACGCCATCAACCTGGGGCTTCTGTGTGTGATCGCCGAAACCGACTCCATCGAGGAAAGCGACCGTCTGCAGTTGAACATACAGGCGCAGCTGCTCCGCAACGCAAGCAAGGATCAGACCATACCGATTGAAATTCCCGGCATGATGCTCCGGCTCCATCAGGAAGGCGGCATCATCAACTTTCTCAAGAAAAATGGCCTCTCCGCACTCGCCGACCTGGAAAAGTTCTAAGCCTGGCAGTTTTGGAACACCAGTTACTCAGAACAGTCCGGCCCCCGACGACGGGGCGGATCATAAGAGAGTGAAACAAGAGAAGTTCATGGCCTGTCGGGAACAAGATTATTGAACATCGATGCACAGGATGCACAGGATTAACAGGACGAGAGCTTCTTGCACCAGAATCCAGCTCGGGTGATGAACCGGTCCGGGATTGCGGATGCCCAGGATTACAGGACACCGGACTCCCAAGACCATATCCTGTATATCCTGTGCATCGATGTTAATAATCCTTAGTGGCTGTGCGCGCCGTTGACGCAGAGCCGTCTCGCTTAGTGGCCCTTTGTGGTCCTTCGTGTGTCTTCGTGGATAACTCTTTTTTCTTTTGTTTCAAATAAGGTTGCCTTGAAGGGAGCCACTGGAAAATGAAACCTCTAGCCAAACCGAGGGCGCTGGTAGTGACGGTCAGCGACTCCACATCGCGCGGGGAGCGTGAGGACCTTTCCGGTCCGGCTGCCTGCGAGGCCCTGCAGGCGCTGGGGTGCGAGGTTCTGGACCGTGCCGTGGTCCCGGACGAGTTGGAGAGCATCAGGGAGTGCCTGTTGAAGGGCTGCGAGGTTCACAAGGCCGAACTGGTGGTGACCACCGGTGGGACCGGCCTGGCCCCAAGAGACGTCACTCCCGAAGCCACGGCCTGCGTCATCGAGAGGGAAGTTCCCGGGCTGGCCCAGTTGATGCGGTCGGAGGGGATCAGGAAGACTCCCAGGGCGGCTCTCTCTCGCGCCCTGGTCGGCGTGCGCGGCAGGACTCTCATCGTCAACCTGCCCGGAAGCGTCAAGGGGGTTCGGGAGTCCCTGGACGCCTTGCAGGCCGTGCTGCCCCATGCGCTGGAGGTCATCTCCGGGAACACGGTCCGCTGCGGCGGCTAGTCGCCCCAGGCTCAGACCTTGTCCGGCACGACGTATGGCGGACGATAGGAACGTTTTAGAAATTGATTGGCTTCCCGGTCGTCGGCGAATCGCTCCTGTTGGGGATCGAAATTCAAGGTTCGGCCGGTGCGATAGGCGATGTTGGCCAGGTGCGCCAGTGACGACGAGATGTGCCCTTCCTCGATCTCGGAGTTCAGATGTTGGGGCTTGCGGGATCTCACCGCTTCAATGAAATTCACATAGTGGTTGCCAACCTCCTCCCGGGCCGGTCCAGGTTCGCGTTTTCTTCCCAGGAAGGTCCGATAGGCATGGTATTTGGATATCTCGACATACCCCTCGGAGCCGTAGATAAAGGCCCCGACCTGGCTGTCGCCTTCCGAGTTGGTGATCCAGTGCCGGACTTCGAATGTCAACAACTTCTTCTGGTCGGGGTATTCGAAGCTGGCCATCTGGACGTTGGGAGTTTCCTGGTCGTCGTCAAAGAGAAAGTGCCCCCCCATGCACTGCACCTTTCGCGGAAGCCCCACGCCCAGACCCCAGCGGGCCAGGTCCATTTGGTGGGGGCCCTGGTTTCCGATATCTCCGTTGCCGTATTCCCACTGCCAGTGCCACTCGTAGTGAAAGCGGTTACGAGTGAAGGGACGACTTGGGGCCGGCCCGATCCATAAATCGTAATGGACGCCCGGCGGAACGGGCTCCACTTTGGCCCTCCCGATGCTCTTCCGCCACTTGTAACAGAGCCCTCGCGCCATGTAGACCTCTCCGATCAAACCTTGGCGGATCTTCTCCATGACTTCCTGGAGCGCCGGGCTGCTGCGATTCTGAAAGCCGACCTGAACGATACGGCCGTACTTGCGAGCCGCCTCCACCATCTTTCGCCCCTCCCAAATACCGTGAGAGCTGGGCTTTTCCACATAGACATCCTTGCCCGCCTGACAGGCCCAGATGGTATTCAGGGCGTGCCAGTGGTTGGGAGTTGCAAATGAAACCACGTCGATCTCCTTCTCATCCAGGAGTCGACGCACATCCACGAAGGATTGGGGTTTTTTGCCGGTCAGCTTTTCCGCTTCGGCCACTCGATGGTTCAAGATGTTTTCGTCCACGTCACACAGGGCCGCCACCTCCAGGTTGTGGCTCCGCAGTTGGGCGAAATCCCGGATGTGCCCTGCGCCGCGGCCGCGCAGGCCCACCACCGCCACCCGAATTCGGCTGTTGGCCCCCAGGGGACCCGAGGCCTGGGCCAGGCCCGAGCCGGCCGCCGCCAGAGACGTCATCAGAAAGGTGCGCCGATTGATTGCGTTCATGGGGTTTTCTCCGGAGAGCCTTTTGCAAAATTCCACAGGTAGGGGACGTGAATTGGGGACGTCCCCAGTGCTGCACGACGAATTTTACAAAAGGCTCCAGAAATGATGGTGCGGATGTTGGCAACATTGTAGCAATCCTGCATTTCGATAAACATCACTTTTGGACCTGTCCGACTGGGACCGCCGGCTAGTCGGGCGCCGGGAGAAAAGGGGTTTTCCCGGACCGCCCGAAGCCAATCGGTAGGGTTTGGCGTATAATGGCCGCGAGACCTTCCGCGTCCTGACGGGGAGTTGCAATGGCAATCGCATCGACTACCTTCGAGGAGCAGTACTTCTCCATCCTGGAGCGAGCCTCCAAACCGGGCCGCTATATCGGCGGTGAGCCCAACATGGTTCGCAAGGATCCGGAGTCGGTTCAGATCCGTTTCGCCCTTGCCTTTCCGGACGTGTATGAAATCGGAATGTCTCACAACGGCCTGCGGATGTTGTACCACCTGCTGAACGGTATCGAGGATGTCTACGCCGAGCGGGTCTTTGCACCCTGGGTCGATATGGCCGACTTGATGCAAGCCGAAGGATTGCCGTTGTTGAGTCTCGAAACCAAGACGCCGATCGACCGGTTCGACCTGGTGGGGTTTTCTCTCCAGTCCGAGCTGACCTACATCAATGTCCCCTACATGCTGGATCTGGCGGGAGTGCCCCTGCGTTCGGAAGACAGGGGCGAGGGGGACCCGTTGATCTGTGCCGGCGGACCCTGTACCTCCAACCCGGAACCGCTGGCGGACCTGGTGGACTTCTTCGTTATCGGAGACGGGGAAGAGGTTGTCCTCGAGCTGGTGGATCTCTGCCGGGAGGCCAGGCGGAATGGGCTCCGGCGCTGGCAGATCCTGGAGCAACTGGCGGCACTGCGAGGCGTCTATGTGCCTCAAGTGCATCAACCCGAAGCCCCCTGGACGGTGGAGCCGAACCCGGCAAAACCCCGCACCCTGGTGAAGAGACGCTGGGTGGAGGCATTGTCACCCGACTTCTACCCGACCAAGCCGGTGGTGCCGGTGATCGATGCCATTCAGGATCGCGTGAGCGTCGAGGTCATGCGGGGGTGTACCCAAGGGTGCCGTTTTTGCCAGGCGGGCTACTGGTACCGCCCTACCCGGGAACTGGAAGTCAACGACGTCATGCGGCTGACTTCGGAGATGCTGAAAAACACCGGGAACCGCGAGGTGGGACTGCTCTCCCTTTCGACGGCCGACTACAGCCAGGTGGAATGCCTGACGCGGGAAATGTCTCGGACGCTCTCCCGGGACAAGGTCTCCATTTCGCTGCCCTCCCTGAGAGCCGATGCCTTTTCCGTTTCGCTGGCCGAGAACGTCGGAGAAGTCAGAAAGAACGGGTTCACCTTTGCCCCCGAAGCCGGGAGTGTTCGATTAAGACAGTTTGTGAACAAGAACATCAGCAACGAGGAGCTGTTCCAGGCCATCGAGACGGCCTACAGGCAAGGCTGGAACCTGATCAAGCTCTACTTCATGATCGGTTTGCCCAGCGAGACCGACGCCGATATCCGCGAGACGGTGGATCTGATTCGCCAGATCGGCGGGATCGGAAAGCGGTTCAAGGGACCGCGCAAGGTGAATGCCAGCATCGGCACCTTTGTTCCCAAGGCATTCACGCCGTTTCAATGGGATCGCTTTGAAGACCTGAAGGTGACCACCCAGCGCCTGGATTACCTGAAAGCCAAGGTGCGGTTTCCTTTCGCCCGACTCAAGTGGCATGACCCGGCCGAGTGTTTCATCGAAGGTGTCCTCTCCCGGGGAGACCGAAGGGTGGGAAAAGCCCTGATACAGGCCTACCGGCTGGGTTGCCGTTTCGACGGTTGGGACGAAACCTTCAACTATCAGCTTTGGATGAAGGCTTTCGAGCAGAGCGGGGTCGACCCCCACTTCTATAACCGCGATTTCGCTTTGAATGAAGTGCTGCCCTGGGATTTTATCGATATCGGAGTCTCCAAGCGGTTCCTGTTGACGGAGCGGGAGCGATCCTATCGCAAGATTCAGACCTACGACTGCAAGTGGGGAGACTGTCGGGGATGCGGCATCCCGGGAAACTACGAGGATATCAAGCTGGCCGGAATTCCCGCGGAAGAGGAGCAGCCGGTGGATGTTCATTGGCCCCGGACAGATGGGATTGGCGGGCCCGGCGGAAACCCGGCAAGCTCAAACCCGGTCCCCGATCAGGATGTCCAGGCAGAGGGGCCGCTGGTCCAGATCACCCTTCCTGCGGATTCAAAAGCTCCTGAGACCAGGGAGACTGACCAACCATCGACTGTAGCGGCGCTGGCTCCTTCCGCGGAAAAACTGCCCTCCCGGTCCTACCTGGTTCATTATCGGAAGGAGGGTCCTGCACGGTTGCTGTCGCATCTCAACGTCCTCAAGCTGCTGGAGCGCGCCTTGATTCGCAGCGACGTGCGCTTGAAGTTCACCGAAGGGTTCAACCCTCGACCGAAATTCACGGCCTCGCCGGCCATTCCTCTGGGGATGTCCAGCCGCTCGGAATATCTGCGGTTTGAAGCTTTCGGGGAATTGTCCGAATCGCTGGCGGCTCAACTCAATGACTGCCTGATAGAGGGTCTCGAGGTTCAAACCGTCGAGGCAGTGGAGGAGGGCAAGAAAATAAGGATGACCCAACCCCTGCAGGTCAGCTATCGGGCCTGGCTCCCCGATGGAGCCACATTGTCAGCCCCAGACGAGGTCGCCGAACTCACCGGTCGAGTCTATGATCTGATCAGCCATCTGGCCGATCGTGATCGCGGCAACGCCTTCTACTGCAATACTCCCGAGCACGAGAGAATTGCCGATCTGAGGGTGATTTGCGAAGAGCCGCTTGAGCTGATCTTCACGCTCTCCCTCAATCCCGAAACGGGCTCCATGATGAAGGCCAAGAATCTTCTGGGAGAAGTGCTGGGTTGCCCTGAGACTCTCTTGAGCCGGTTCAGATTCTCGAAGGAGTCCCTGTCTTTTGAAAGCTCCGCTGGCGCGGCGAAGGTGGCCTCCCCCAACGCTCACCCCTGAATCAACCTGCAAAACTGATGTTTGAAGGCGGGTCAGGAAGCCTGTCCATCGGCGGAGTGCGATCCCCCGGCGGAGTGCGCCGACGGGGCATCATCCTGATTGCGGTTTCGGTAGCTGGTGCAATCCACGCAGGTTGACTCGCGCCAGTTCGCTTTCATCTCCGGGTGGTCGCACACCAGCCTGCGGTTGTACTGGGTTCGGGTACGGAAGAATTCCTTGGGAGCTCTCTCCCTGGAAAAAGCACAACTGCGCAGTTTCTTGACGCCGGCTTTCATGATCGGTCAACGGAGTCGGTCGGTGGGTCGGAAGCGAGGGAAACGTCTCCCAGCACGCGGAAGCGACGGCTTCGCTGAAGCACCAGTTGCTCGGCGGAGAGCGCCTTCAACGCCTTCAGGCCCTCTTTCAACTGTCGATCCACCGAAGCGGCAGTCTGTTCGGGGTCGTTGTGGGCTCCGCCCTCGGGCTCGGGGATCACCTCGTCCACAATACCCAGGCGCTGCAGATGGCTCGAGGTGATTTTCAATGCGTTGGCGGCTTCTTCAACCTGCGACTGGTCCTTCCAGAGAATGGCGGCGCACCCTTCCGGGGAGATCACCGAGTAGTAGGCGTGCTCCAGCATGTAGACGCGGTCCCCGATCCCGATTCCCAGGGCTCCCCCGCTGCCGCCCTCCCCGGTAATGGTGACCAGAACCGGCACGGTCAGACGGGCCATCTCCCGCAGATTCTGAGCGATGGCTTCGGCCTGTCCCCGCTCCTCCGCTCCGATGCCGGGGTAAGCTCCCGCCGTGTCGATGAAGATGAAAATGGGGCGGTCGAACTTTTGAGCCAGCTGCATCAGGCGCAACGCCTTGCGGTAGCCCTCCGGCTTGGGCATTCCGAAGTTGCGAAACAGCTTCTGCTCCGTATCCCGCCCCTTCTGGGTCCCGAGAATCATGCAGGGTTCCCCATGGAAGCGGGCCATGCCGCCGATCATGGCGGGGTCGTCGGCAAAGCGTCGATCCCCGTGCAGCGGTGAAAAATCGCTGAAAATAAGTTCGATGTAGTCCTGGACGTGGGGGCGCCGGGGGTGGCGGGAGAGTTGGACGCGGTGCCACGAGGTCAATTCCGTCGAGGAATCCCGACGCATGCCATCAAGGCGCCGGCGAAGCGCCTCCAGGTCTTTGGCGGTGCCGTCGGATGAAGGCTGGCGAGAGAGTTCCTGGATCTGCTGCTGGAGGTGCTCGACCTCGTGGCGCTGATTTGCGGTGTCTTTGGCCATGGTGGACTCCGGTTGCACCGAAAATTAGCGGCGAACCGAACCCGTCCCGCAAAGGGTCTCTACCTGCCGGACGAACCGCCCGTCGGCCCTCACCCGACCTAAGTGCCTTGATTGCAAGGTTATCAGATAGGATTGAGGGTGTTCAAGTTGAAAGGTAACCCGGCTGTCGCCCGGGTTTTCCTCCATGATTGAGCGCAACTTCAGGGGCAGATCCTGGGCCATGGCCTCCAGCTTGACGTAAATGGTTACCGGCGAGGCCACCTGCGGACCAATGATCGGCTGGATCTCTCGGACGATTACCTTGCGATTTCCGGAGTCTTCCAACTCAAGGACGCCCCGGACCAGAACGGCCGCCTCCGATTCCATCAGCGACTCGCAGCGTTTGAAGAGGTCCGGAAACACCACGGCGTCGACCGAGCCGCTGAGGTCCTCCAGGGATAGAGTAGCCATCCGATCGCCCTTCCGTGTCCTCAGCAGCCTCAGGGAGCTGATCATGGCCCCGACATGAACTTCCTGACTGCTTTCCAGTTCGTTGATGTCCTCGAGTTTGGTGGAAGTAACCGATTCGATCTGATCCACGAACTTTTCCAGCGGGTGTCCCGTGATATAGAACCCCAGGGCTTCTTTTTCGCTGGAAAGGATCCGCGCCTGCGGCCACTCCGGGGTGTCGGGCAGTTCCCGGGCGAGCTGGAGCGATTGGTCGTCGCTTGAGGGAGCGCCGTTGAAGCCGGCGAAGAGTCCCCGCTGGCCCGATTCCCGGTCCCGCTGGATCCGCTGGGCCGAGTCGATGGCGCGATCGAGCGAGGCCAGCAACTGGGACCGGTGCCCTCCCAGGGAATCCAGGGCGCCAGACTTGATCAAGCTCTCGATGACCCGCTTGTTCAGCACCCTCAGGTCGATCTCCTCGCAGAATTCAAAAAGGGACCCGAACCGGGAAACCCGCTTTCTGGCCTCTAGTATGGAGACGATGGCATTGGTCCCCACGTTCTTGATGGCCGCCAGGCCGAACCGGATCTCCGGCCCGGATGGAGTGAAGTGAAGGTCGCTCACATTGACGTCGGGAGGAAGGATCTTGATGCCCAGGTCCCGGCACTCGTTGATGTACTTCACGATCTTGTCGCTGTTGTTGATTTCGCTGGTCAGCAGCGCCGACATGAAGCAGACGGGATAGTTGGCCTTCAGGTAGCCGGTCTGGTAGGCCAGAATCGCATAGGCGGCGGAGTGGGCCTTGTTGAACCCGTAGCCGGCGAACTTCACCATCAGGTCGAATATGCGCGCCGTCTTGCGTGCATCGAATCCCCGGTCTTTGGCGCCGGCAATGAATTTCTCACGCTGGGCTTCCATCTCTGCCTGCTTTTTCTTTCCCATGGCACGCCGCAACAGATCTCCTTCCGCCAGTGAATAGCCCGCCAGCTTGTTGGCGATCTGTTGCACCTGTTCCTGGTAGAGGATGACCCCCAGGGTTTCCTCGAGAATCTCTCTCAGCTCGGGCAAGTCGTAGGCCACCTTCTTCCGGCCGTGCTTCCTCTTGATGAAGTCGTCGATCATTCCGCCTCCGAGAGGTCCGGGGCGGTAGAGAGCGTTGAGAGCGGTAAGGTCTTCCAGCTTTTCCGGCTTGAAGCGCCGCAGGATGTCCTTCATGCCAGCGCTTTCAAACTGAAAAATGCCGTTGGACAAGCCCTTGGAGAACATCTCGTAGGTCTTGCCGTCGTTTACCGGCAAGGTTGCCAACTCGACTTCTTCTTCGGTGGTCTGCTGGATGAGCTTGACCGCCTGGTCGAGGACGGTCAGGGTGGTCAAGGCCAGAAAGTCCATCTTGAGCAACCCGATCTCCTCCAGGTAGTCCATGGCGTACTGAGTCGTTATTTCGTCCTTGTTGCTCTTGTAGAGGGGCACGATCTCCGTCAGGGGCACCGGGGAGATCACCACGCCGGCGGCGTGGGTGGAAGCGTGGCGCGCCATTCCCTCCAGTCGCAGGGCAATGTCAAACAGCTCACGTACCCGCTCGTCCTTGGCGATCATCGAGCGCAAGGCCGGTGTTGTCTCCAGCGCCTTGGTCAGCTTCATGCCGATTTCCGCCGGAATCAGTTTGGCGATGCGGTCCACCTCGGCGTAAGGCATGTCCAGGCCTCGCCCCACATCCTTGACGGCAGCTTTGGCCGCCATGGTCCCGAAGGTAACGATCTGACAAACGTTGTCGCGGCCGTATTTCCGGGTCACGTAGTTGATGACTTCCTGGCGGCGGTTGGTGCAGAAATCGATGTCGATGTCAGGCAGGGAGATCCGTTCCGGGTTGAGGAATCGTTCGAACAGCAATCCGTGCTGCAAGGGATCGATGTCGGTGATCTTCAGGCAGTAGGAGGCCAGGCTCCCTGCCGCCGAACCTCTGCCGGGTCCGACCGGAATCCGCTGGTGCCTGGCGTAGCGCATGAAGTCCCAGACAATCAGGAAATAGCTCGGGTAGCGCATCTCCTTGATGATTCCGATTTCGTGCTTGAGCCGCTCTTCGTAAGCCTCCAGAGGGAGCTTCAGATCTCCGCGACCCTGCAGAGATCTCCAATAGGGGGTCCGGGCTTCGAAACCCTCCCAGCACACCTGCTCGAAATACTCGTCCAGGCTTTTCTCTCCAGGCACCTCGAAGTGCGGAAAGGTCTGGCCGGCTTCTTCGAACTGAAATTGGCACCGTTCCGCAATGGCAATCGTTTGCCGGATGGCTTGCGGGTGGTCCCGGAAGAGATCCGCCATTTCCCGGGCGCTCTTGACGTAAAACTGGTCGGTGGCAAAACGCATGCGGTTGCGGTCGCTCATGGTCTTGCCGGTCTGGATGCAGAGCAGCACCTCGTGGGGACGGGAGTCCTGTTGGGTGACGTAGTGACAGTCGTTGGTGGCGACGATGGGACTGTCCAGGTCCCTGGCCAGCCGAACCAGGTCGGGGTTGATGCGCTTTTCAACTTCCAGGCCCTGATCCTGAAGCTCGATGAAATAGCGGTCCCTTCCGAAAATGTCCTGGAATTCACCGGCGACCTGACGGGCTCGGTCGTAGTGTCCCTCGGCCAGGTTGGAACAGACCTCTCCGCTCAGGCAGGCCGAAAGGCAGATCAGCCCCTCCTGGTGCCGGGACAAGAGTTCCTTGTCGATGCGCGGTTTGTAGTAGAAACCCTGCAAGAAGCCGTGTGACACCAGCTTGACCAGGTTGCGGTACCCGGTGGAGTTTTCGCAGAGCAGGACCAGGTGGTGGTTGGACTTGTCACCGCCCGTGCGTTCGCCGGCCGCTCCTCGCGCCACGTAGACCTCGCAGCCGATGATGGGCTTGATCCCGTGCTTGTGAGCAGCCTTGTGAAAGCTCATGGCGCCGAACAGGTTGCCGTGATCGGTGATGGCCGCCGCCGGCATCTCGAGTTCGGACAGGCGCTTCATCAGCGGCTCGGCTGAGCAAGCGCCGTCCAGCAGGCTGTAGTCGGTGTGGAGGTGCAGGTGAACGAAGTTTTCCGGGTTCATTGGCGTCTATGGCTGAAACAGGTGATGGAAGCCCGTCAGGTGATTGCGGGAACCACGAATCGACGGGCGCAATTCATGGACTGGCGGTCACTCCCACTCTATGGTGGCGGGCGGCTTGGAACTGATGTCGTAAACCACCCGGTTGATTCCTTGCACTTCGTTGACGATTCGGGTCGAGATTCTCTCCAGGAGGGAATAGGGCAGCTTGACCCAATCGGCGGTCATCCCGTCCCTGGAGTGTACTGCCCGCACCGCACAGGTGTACTCGTAGGAGCGTTCATCCCCCATGACACCGACGCTCTTTACGGGCAACAGCACGGCGAAGGCCTGCCAGATGTCCTGGTAGAGCCCGGCCCGCCTGACTTCGCTGACGACGATTTCATCGGCTTCCTGAAGGAGCGTAACCCGGGCCGGGGTCACTTCGCCCAGGATGCGGACAGCCAGTCCCGGCCCCGGGAAGGGTTGCCGCCCGACCACTTCCTCGGCCAGTCCCAACTGCCTGCCGACGTTGCGGACCTCGTCCTTGAACAGATCGCGCAGGGGCTCGACCAGCTTCAACTGCATGGTCTCAGGCAGGCCGCCGACGTTGTGGTGGGACTTGATGGTGGCCGAGGGGCCCTTGACCGAGACCGATTCGATCACGTCCGGGTACAGGGTCCCTTGAACCAGGAAGTCCACCCGGCCCAGTCGGCGGGCTTCGCGCTCGAAGACGGCGATGAATTCCTTTCCGATGATCTTGCGTTTGCGCTCGGGGTCGGTCACTCCGGATAACAGCTCCAGGAATCGATCGCCGGCGTCGACTCCGCGGACGTGGAGCTTCAACTGGTCTTGCATCCGGGAAAGCAACCGAACGTATTCATTCTTTCGCAGCACTCCGTTATTGACGAAAATGCAGGTCAGATTCTCTCCGATGGCTCGATCCACCAGAACAGCAGCCACCGTCGAGTCGACACCGCCGCTTAGGCCGCAAATCGCTTTTCCCCGGCCTACTTGCCGCCGAATTCGATCGACGGACTCCTGGATGAATTGGGACGGCGTCCAATCCCCCCGGCATCCGCAAATCTCGAAGAGAAAGTTCTCCAGTATCCGTTTGCCCTCTTCGGTATGGGCCACTTCGGGATGAAACTGCAGACCGAAGATGGAGCGGTCCGGATTCTCGGCCGCGGCCAGGGCGTTGGCTGAGAGGCCCGTGGGCCGAAATCCCGGGGGGAGCCGGACGATGTGATCTCCGTGGCTCATCCAGACGTTGGATTGGGCTTTGACGCCCTGGAACAACGGGCTCTCGGACTCGAGATTAAATTCCGCCAGGCCATATTCACGCCTGCCTGCGGCTTCGACCTGGCCCCCCAACTCCAACGCCAGAAGCTGGAATCCGTAACAAATACCCAGCACCGGAGTGGTCAGCTTCCAGAGTTCAGCGGCAGTACGGGGAGCCTGGTCTCCATAGACCGAATCCGGCCCACCGGACAGGATAATGCCTTGGGGCCGGCGCTGCCGGATCTGCTCAATGGGCAGATCAAAGGGAACGATTTCGCAGAAGACGTTGGCTTCCCGAACCCGTCGGGCGATGAGTTGAGTGTATTGCGAGCCGAAATCCAGAATGAGAACGCAATCGTGGGAAGGGGGCATTGCGGAGGTCCCTGGGGAAGACGGTTGGATTATATGCGAGCCGGATGGCTGGCTTCAATAAGTCGCCGGTGTGATTGAACCCAACGCCAGAAAGAACTCCCGGTTCCCTTCGGCCCCCAGGATCGGAGAGGGAATCGATCCCAGGAGTCGATATCCCAGGTCCCTGGCGCAAGCGCTGACCTTGTCGACGGCCAGGCGGTGCTTTTGAGGGCTTCTGACAATCCCCCCCTTCTCGACCTGGCCCTTGCCCAGCTCAAACTGCGGCTTGACCAGACAGAGGGTTCGGGTTGTGGACTTTTGGAAAACATCGAGCACGGGCAGAACCAGGCAGAGAGAGATGAAGGACAGGTCCAGCGTGATCACGTCAGTGGTCTCTCCTATGTCTTCAAGCTTCAGGTAGCGGGCATTGAGTCCCTCCAGGCAGCGGACCCGGCCATCTTTTCGCAACTTCCAGTCCAGTTGATTGTGCCCGACATCGACCGCGTGGACCCTGGCGGCCCCCTGCCGGAGCAGGCAATCGGTAAACCCGCCGGTGGAGGCCCCGATATCCAGGCAAATCTTTCCCCCGACCTCGATTGAAAAATGCTGCAAAGCGTGCTCCAGCTTCTGTCCTCCGCGGGACACATAGATCCTGGCCTCGGATTTGAGGCGAAGCCTCGATGTCGAATCCACCCGGGTCCCGGGCTTGTCGATCCGTTGCCCGTCAGCCAATACGGAACCCGCCAGGAGCAGGGCCTGGGCCTGGTGGCGGCTCTGGGCCAGGCCGCGGGCCAGCAGCAGCTTGTCAATCCTTTCCTTCATCTTGGGCTAGCCCGCATTTCTCACCAGGCCGCTGGAGGCATTACAAGAAGTAGATTATCTTCAGCACCTTGATTGGCTCAATGTCAAGGGCTTGCGCATCACAGACGGCGCTGGGCATGCCCTGGCTTGTCCTTTTCCCTTCAGCGCGCACAGGCTCCCTCGACCGTAGAAACCGCTACGCTCTTCGGTCGCGAGCACGCGCTGAAGGGAAAATTCCTGCGCCATGATCATGCCCCCTGGTGAGAAATGCGG